>JBOFQC010000340.1:0-4537 GCA_051660725.1 Thermoguttaceae bacterium | reverse complement strand
TAACCGTTTCCGGCTGCGAAATCATTGAAACTGGTTCCGTTATATTACCGACAAAATCGGTAAAATCGATTTTAACCGAAAGTCCCGACAAAACGCTCGAAATCAGCAGCGACGAAGTAAATACAATAATTCAAGGTGCCAGAAGCCGTTTCAAGTTGTTGACCCAACCGGTAAGCGATTTCCCAGAGGTCGAACAGTTCAAAGAAAAATCTTACACTGCCGTTTCTGCCAAGATATTCAAAGAACTGATAAAACGAACAATGTTCGCAACAGACGAAGAAAGCACGAGATACTCGCTTGCCGGCGTCCACTTCGATTTTGGCGAAGAAAACCAGCTCGGAACCGTTGCGACTGACGGCAGACGTCTTGCGCACCAGGTCGGCTCCGCTGAATCGGTGAAAGAACACAGCCCGGAAGGCTCGTCAATTTTCCCGACAAAAGCGCTTACGTTAATTGAAAGAGCGGCAGGCGAAGACGAAAGTATTCACATTGCGGTTTCAGCGAATCGGGCGATTTTCAAAACCGAAAACGCGGTTGTCTTTACCCGCCTGATTGAAGGAAAATTTCCAAGTTGGCGTAAAATTATCCCGCAAATCGAAGGAAAAAGTACCGTTGAAGTCGTGGCCGGAGCTTTGCTTTCCAGTGTACGTCAAGCGGCAATTGTAACTTCCGACAAGCAGCCGGGTGTAATTTTCACTTTTGACACTGACAAGTTAGAACTCCGTGCAACCGGTGCCGAAACCGGTGAATCAGCAATTGAGCTTCCGATTTCGTTGAGCGGTACCAAAACCGAGTTAAAACTTGATCCGAAATTCATAATAGATTTTTTGCGTGTGCTTGATTCGGAGAAGAATATCACGATTTATCTTTCAGATTCCGACCCGGTGTTGTTCAGAACAGACGACAATTACGAATACGTCGTAATGCCAATCTCAGCTTAAGATTTATCTTTGCGAGCCGCCGACGTAAGTTGGCGGGTATTCTACAGATATACGAAGCTTGATGCCTTTTTTACCAAAAAGAAGTAAAAAGTTTTATAGAGTAGTTGCAATTTAGTAAACAATCCGCTAAGATTCACCAACGGTGCGTCGGCTGTGTGTCGTAACGCTATAATTTTTAACAAAGAGGACGTGTCACTTCCTGATCCTAGGTAGCGATGACATCCGCAAGGGATTACTCTATATAGTACGTGGTCAATATGTTGCAGTTTACTCGCTTTGTAAACCCTTGCTTTTCCCACATGGTAAAGCAAGGAAAACTGTGATTCAATGACTACGCATGGTATATTACGCTTTTGGGCGACCTACAACGAAAGCAACGCCGGGTCAGTCGAGATCGGCGAAGCAATAAGTGTGGTGGTTTATGCTGATGGTTTTGACAACATTATTTTTCATTATACTTTCGATCATAATATTGGGTCGGTGCTTGAGCGGTTGCGCTCACGGCAGGGTGTGTGATTCGGACAAAATCGTCATACAATATTCTCGTACAGAGCTAAAATATCTTTTTATTTTTCGTACTCCACATGAGAGCGAAAATTTTTCTTTTAATAAAGAGCTTTTTCTTTGGTTTGGATGTTCGTTTGCATTACGTAAAGCGGATTTTTCGTGTCGCGTCCCTATTCGACTGAAAAGGGATAAACGTGGGTGGTTGGGTTTATTATTGCGCCTTTGGCTTTCTCTGGTTGCTTTCACTGGTGGCGGCTTATATAGTCGTGCGGATTTCCGACAAGTTGCAGCATAGAGATGTAGAAACCAAAACAAAGGAAATACTTTACCGCGCCGAACTGGAAGCGGAAAAAATCGTTTACGAGGCAGATTTAAGGCTAAAAGAAGAAGAAATTAAACAAAAAGAGGATTTTGATCAGGAACAGCGGCAATTAAGACGCGAGTTCCATGAAAAAGAACGCGCGCTGGATAAACGGCAAGATGCGCTCGAAAAACAAATGGAACACCTGCGCAGACAGGAAAAACTTGTTGAAACGACGCAGATTAAATTACACGAAAAGTTGGAAGACACGAATCGTCGTAATACTGAATTAACCAAGTTGGTCGAAAAAGAGCGGCACACGCTACACGAAATATCCGGTCTATCTAAAGCGGACGCTACCGAACGGTTACTCAAAAGCCTTGAAAACGAATTGCATGCCGAGGCCGGCGCGATTATTGTCAAGCACGAAAAATCCATTCTGGAAAAATGCGAAGAACAGGCCAGAAATATTCTGCTCGGTACATTGCAACGGTTCGCTGCGGCTCATACTGCTGAAGTTACAAGCGGTACAGTTGACATTCCAAACGACGAAATGAAAGGGCGAATCATTGGCAGGGAAGGTCGTAACATCCGTGCTTTTGAAAAAGCTACCGGTGTTGACGTCATTATTGACGACACGCCGGGCGTTGTTATTGTTAGCGGCTTCGACCCGATACGCCGCGAAGTCGCAAGGGTTTCGTTAAACCGTTTAATCGCGGACGGACGGATTCACCCTTCACGAATCGAGGAAATTGTTGCCGGTACAAACGATGAAGTGCAGGGAATTATCCAAAAAGTCGGCAATGATGCGACGCTTGAAGTTGATATTTTCGGGCTGCATGAACGAATCGTAAATCTTCTTGGTCGTTTGCATTTTCGGACGAGTTATTCGCAAAATGTGCTTAGACACTCTGTTGAAGTAGCATTTCTTTCCGGCATGATTGCCGTTGAACTCGGATTAAACGAGAAACTTGCACGCCGTTGTGGACTGCTGCATGATATTGGCAAAGCGGTTGATCACGAAGTTGAAGGAGGACACCCGAAAATCGGCGCCGACCTTTTACGTAAGTACGGAGAACCGGCTGAAGTGGTAAATTCCGCTCTTGGACACCACGAAGACCCACGATTTGATAACCCCTACACGGTTATTGTGAGTACGGCAGACGCTTGTAGTGCTTCAAGACCAGGTGCCAGACGTGAAACGTTGGAACATTACGTCAAGAGAATGGAGGAATTGGAAACAATTGCGACGAGTTTCCAAGGGGTTGAACAAGCGTTTGCGGTTCAAGCTGGTCGTGAACTACGTGTTTTGGTTTCGGCTACGCAAACAACAGACGAAAGTGCCGCCAAAATTTGCCGTGACATTGTAAAAACGCTTACTGAACGCTTACAGTTCCCGGGCGAAATCAAAGTTACTGTCATACGTGAAAGCCGAGCAATCGAAGTTGCGAAATAGTCGTCAGGCTTCAATATCTAACGTCTGAAGTCTAACGTCTAACGTCTAAAAAAAATGCTTTACGAATACACATTAAAAACGGATCGGGAAGGTTTTTATAACATCACAGCGCAGATTCTGGATGCAATTGGCAAAAGCGGTGTCAAGGAAGGAATTTGTGTCGTCTATTGTCCACACACAACGGCTGGGATTACAATAAACGAAAATGCCGATCCTGATGTTGTGCGTGACATGCTTCTCGGGTTGAGCAAAGCTTTTCCGGACCGTCCGGAATTCAGACACAGCGAAGGCAACTCGCACGCCCACTTGAAATCGAGTTGCGTCGGTGTCAGTCAAACGCTTATTGTCAACGACGGCAACTGGTGCCGCGGTGTCTGGCAGACGGTATATTTCTGTGAATTTGACGGACCGAGAACCAGAACTTTTTTCGTCGAGGTTCGTGGTTAGTAAATAATATTCGTTGATAAACTAGCAATCTGCAATCTAACGTCTAACGTCTTCCATTAATTCTAACTCAATAATTTATCATGAAAACAAACCAAAATTATTCACGACGTGATTTTTTGAAGACAACCGGTGCTGCAGTGACGGCTGGATTTGCGTTGTCGCAGGCTAATGGTATTTTCCCGGCACCAGCTTTTGGAAAAACCATCAACCCGAACGAGAAGCTCAACATTGCATTTGTTGGTGTTGCCGGTATGCAGGGCGACTATCATCTCGGCGAAGCAGGCGGCGAAAACCTGATCGGTATATGCGATGTTGACAGTCGTTTTCTTGACCGAACAGGAGAACGCTTTCCTGACGCCAAACGGTTCAATGATTTTCGGGTGATGTATGACGAACTCGGTGACAAACTTGACGCCGTGCTTATTACGACGCCGGACCACATTCATGCGCACGCTGGAATTGGTGCCATGAAACGCGGTTTACACTGTTATTGCGAAAAGCCGCTTGCGCACACCGTTGACGAAATTCGCAAAATGACAAAGTTGGCGAAAGAGAAAAAACTCGTCACACAGATGGGAACGCAAATTCACGCCGGCGACAATTACCGCCGTGTTGTCGAACTGGTGAAAGGTGGAGCTATTGGACCAGTCAAAGAAGTACACGTCTGGTGTGGCACCGCTTGGGGCAACCGCTCAATGCCGACTGAGTTTCAGCCGGTTCCTGAGTATCTTTCGTGGGACTTATGGTTGGGACCGGTTCCGCATCGTGAGTATTCGCCGGTCTATTTCGGTGGAAACTGGCGTTGTTTTTGGACATTTGGAAACGGTTCGCTTGGTGACATGGGGAGCCACCACATCGATTTACCGTTCTGGGCTTTGGATTTGA
>JBOFQC010000339.1:0-3659 GCA_051660725.1 Thermoguttaceae bacterium | reverse complement strand
GACGTCAGGTCCATTGGAAGGGCTGAACAATAAGATCAAGACCATGAAACGTCAATCATACGGCTTCCGAGATATGGAATACTTCAAACTGAAAATACTCGCCATTCACAGAACAAGGTACACACTTGTCGGATGAACCTTTTTTATCGTGTTGATCGTACATTTCCTTGATGCGTTTTAACGTGTCGAAAACAAGAGCGTCAAGAATTTCGTTGTTCTTTTTTAGCCAACTCGGTATTTTCATCGCAGCAATTTTTTTCGTTCCACTAAAAGAAAACGTGGCGGAAATCGGCTTGCCGTACTCGATCATATCGAGCGTGATGATTTTTTCGCCGTTATAAAACAGGTTGTTTTTTTGTGCCCAGAGTAGCGGCGCGATTTCGTCGTGATTGAATGTGAGCCGATCTTCGAAGCCGTAAAATAGAAGTTCCTCCGCAAACACGGGACGCAGTTCGTTCGCAATGAACGTGCCTGTCGTTGTGGTGAGTGTATATCCGTGAGTAGCAGAGTCCCATTCGTATCCGTACATTATTTCTTGTTTTTCCTGTTGTTTTTGTTGCGTGTGTTTTCCGTTATGCTACTTTTCCTCGAAGTTTTTCAGTCGAAAGCGGATAGGGCGACTGCCGACAGCTTCGTATTCGTCCGAGTTTGACAATGATGCATAAATGATATTTGACATATTGCTTTTTTCACCTCTGATTTCAAATTTTTCATAATACCCTCTTGATTCACCGATGCGCCAGATTTCGGTAGGTGACATAGGTTCGTTGTTTTCGTCAAGCAAAACTTGCTGGATAAATAATTTTGTCGTTGGCTTTCTACCTTTTGTTTTCGGAGTATCCGTACTGATTTCCTCTATATCAGGGTTTTCGCTTTGCTGGCAAATGGAAAATACATTCCCTTTCCACTTGCGATCTGCGCCGTCGTAATGCTGTGACACCAATGCCCGAAAAGCCTTGTTATCCGCGACATTGTAGGTTTTCATAAAATTCGTTTCATATTGCAACGACAACAAAAGCTGCATGGCATCCTCGTGTACCGGGAAGTCAATGTTGTCGAGTTGTTGTATGCACTGGGTAATCGTTTCGCTCAAGTCGTCGGGGAAGAGCGAATACTTGCAATACCAAGTCAATCCGTCGTGTTTCTGTTTCGTCAGATGAGGCAAATGTTCTTTAACAATCTCCCAAAGTAAATCGGAATCTAGTGCCGGAATGTGTTCTAGCAACTGCACTTCGGGCAATGAGCATCGGGCCTCAATGAGTTCTTCGATGTGTCCTTTCAGCTTTATTAACACCACGTCTTTGCTTACGCCGACAGCGCGGATTAGTCTTGTTTTGTGGGGCTGCGGTGGATGCCAAACAGATTCGTATGCCTTGCATTCGAATTCTTGCAACGCTAACGCATTCAAAAAATTTTCAAAATCCGCGATGTCATCTGATAAATTCTTGGTCCGCGATAGAAATTTTTCACGAAGAGAATTTAGCGAAAAACAGCAGAATTTGCTAATCCACTGCTCGGCGGTGTCGACAATTTCTTTTTGTGTTTTTTTATCCGCAATCTGTTCGGGGAAAAAATACACGCCGTCCGCCCGCCTGATGGCGACGATTGTTAAGTACTCAATAACAGTGTCGTCCCACTCGCCGAGATTCGCCTGTGATTCAAGCAGACGAATCGCCATTGGCTCGATGGTAAAACCGCTCGGACGGTTGTCGATGATGAATTTTTTGTGTTTGGACATCGTTTTACCCGAATAAGGTGCATCCTTCGTTTTTATATTCTTCAATTTTGTCGCGTAAATCCTCAACAGTGCAGCCGAGCGTGGCAGCCATACATTGTATACACACCATTAAATCAGCAGGCATTTTGCGGTTTATCAGTTTTCTGTTCAGCGCAACCGTATCTTTATCGACGGTTTCACTACAGAAACGGCATCTAGCGGAACTATGAAAATCCTTTTTCATTCCATTCCTCGTATAGAAAAAGCGGCGAGGTTTTTGCCGCCGTACTCTTTGGCATCGAGCAATTGCAGTTGTTTGCGAATGATGTCCCGCATATTAACCGCTGGACGCAGGCAGTACCGCTGAAACTCCGGCTTGTCGACGTATTCAGGTTTCGTCCAATGCGGGAAAAACAACTTCAGGTACGCCGTACAAACACGCAAAACGGCTTCTTTGTCGCGGGTGTCAACGCTCGGCGGATATTCGACAAGGCTCTCGACAACGGAGCGGTAACGCATACATTCCGACTGACTCCGCATGAGGTGCATGATTTCCGTAAAATACTCGGTGTTCAGGGCCCAGTTGCTGATTTTCAATTCTTCCTTCATTCGCGGAATGTTTTTCCCCTCGATGAATCCGTGAAAACGATCCAGAAGTGCTGATTCCCGAAAGACTTCAGGCAAGGTGCGGAACATATCTTTCGACCGGTCCATGTCCTCGCGTGGAATGTTGCCGAGTAAAATAATGCCTGCCGTTCCAATGATTTTGTTCGCGCCAAAAGTCGCTTCGCCGCTTTCCATGTATGCCTTTAACGCCCCCTGCATTTCGCTTGGGTCGTCGAATCGGATTGATTGAATTTCGTCCAATGCGACAAAATCGGAAGACGAAACGAGTCCCGTTTTTTTTGCCGCAAGGTCATAAAACAGTTTCGCTCTGGTTAAGTGTGTCAGTGAAGTCTTTTTCGTTTATGGGTATCCCATACCGGGACAAGAAACTATCTGTAGTCTTATCAATATCTGCAAAATTATCTAAGCTACTCAAATCAATATTTGTTATCGCTTCGTTTTTGAACCTTTCAAGATCATTCTTAAATTCCCAGTTTTGCATCTGATCGGAAGCGTATCGTACAACTCTATCTATTATTCTTGCCGCGACAGCCAATGTTCTGTCGCTGTATGAAGCGAAGGAGTGAACAAGAGAAATAAACTTAGTCTCCGACATTGGCTTTAGCATTTCGGTAAAATCCAGAAACTTGACCGGATTTGTAATCCAACCTTTATAGTCACCATCTTTAGACATCGAAATAAGGGCTTTGTCATTTGTCAGTACGAGCCAATGTTCACCATCTTTTGTCATTTTGTCTTGTGTGAATTGTAGCGCATAAATATCGTTGTTAATGAGGTACGATGACTTTCTGATCTGTCGGTTGTTAAGAGCATTTGTATATGCAACTTCAAAATCTTTGCAATCTCCCGGCTGAAAAAAAGGTACTTCAATAAAGCTGATACTCGTTTTTACGAATATCGACTGTAAATCAATCATTATTTCTCGCACCCATTGTTTGTAATCTTGACGGACCGTAAGGAGGCATGAACTGTAAGTACGGAGATAACCTAACAATGTATCAGGCACTTTCTGTCCTTTGTTTTTCAGCGTGTGATAATTTGCAACAAAAAAGTTTTGAGACAACTCAAGCTCTCTGAAATCTGCCCCGTCATATTTTCTCGCATCAAGTAAATGTCCAGCACACTCTTTAATATAAAAATAGGGCATGTGTAAATTCGCACCGAGTTTAGTGGCTCTTTGTATGCTTTTTGTACAAATATCAATTTCGCTCATCGAAGAGTCGTTGTATAGTTGTGAACACAAGTAAGGGATTGCGACACTTGGCTCAACCAACACATTAAACTCTGACCATCTGCTTGCGCCCAGTGCTTTTGC
>JBOFQC010000338.1:0-1916 GCA_051660725.1 Thermoguttaceae bacterium | reverse complement strand
TACGATTTGAAATCGCAAATACCCGGCGGCAACCAAAAAGTGTTGCGTGGTCATTTGTTGGACGTAACCGACATAAAATTCAGTAATTCAAGTCGTTATATCATTACCGGCAGTCGTGACAACACGGCCAGAATATGGGACATAAACACAGAAAGCGCGACGCCTGACTCCGTTGTGTTAAAAGGGCACGACGGTTGGATAAGTTCGCTTGCCGTTACAAATGACGGAAAATGGCTCGCAACGGCTGGATATGACAGATCAATTCGTTTGTGGAATATTCCCAGCGTTTTAAATTCGGAAAAGAAACAAGAAACGCTTGTACTTGCACCTCAGCAGGGATTTACACAAAAAGTGGAATTTTCGCCGGACGGAAATTCGTTGATTTCGCTTGGAAACGACCGCTCAATTCAAATCTGGGATATGACATCCGACACGATTACTGAACATTCGGTTGTTCTAAAAAGTGAGGTTTCGTCGTTTCTGGTCGGCGAAAAAGGACGTTGGCTTGTCATGTCCAACCAAAATGAAGAAATGAACACTGTACAGCTTTGGCCCCTTGATTTTGACGGCATGGTGGCATTCGCAACTCGTTTTTCGCAGTCGATGTTGTCAAACGAAGAATGTGAACAGGCCGAGATGTACGCCAGACAGTTGGAGCAAAAACTCCGTTAAACGGTTAAACGGTTAAACGTGGAACTCCCGGGAACAGCAATGTGAATTGCGTTCCTTGTCCGAGTTCCGACTGCATCAGAATCCGGCCGGCATGGGCTTCAACAATTCGTCTTACTGTTGGCAGCCCGAGTCCGCTTCCTCCGTCTTTGGTCGAGTAAAAGGCTTCGAAAACGTGTTCGGCGGTGCGTTGATCCATGCCGCACCCGTCATCTATTAAATCAATTGCGACCTCGTTCCCGCTGGTACGTGTTCGGATTACAAGTTTGCCGCCGTCCAGCATTGCTTGATGTGCGTTTATTATCAGGTTAAGAATTGCTCGACGAAAAGATTTGCTGTCCATTCTTACAGTCGGCAGATCATTTGCGTAGAACTCAGAGAGTTCGATACCGCTGGCAGACGCTTGTGGACGGTAAAAGTCAACAACATCTCGAAGCACTTTGTTCACGTCACGCGGAACGAGTTCAATTTTGTCGGCTCGAGCGTAATCCAGGAAATTTCTAAGAAGTTCTTCCAAACGTCCGCATTCTTGTTTAACGCGGTCAACTTTTTTCATCGCTCGGGTTCTTGCCGGGAGTTCGGCTCCTTCCAAGTCTTCGGCCAGTAAATCCATGTTCAACCGGATAGTTGAAAGCGGATTCTTGATTTCATGCGCAAGCCCACCGGCCAACTGCGAAATCTTGTTGTACTGGTCGATTAGTTGCTCAGAATCTAATGACATACTGCACCCGAAACCCTACACATTTTTGTGTCGTAACGTCGAAAATCATAATGTCGTAATAACAAATTGATTTTACCTGATACAATTTTTACGACAAGATACGGCTGGGATAAATGTAAAAGCTTCCGCGTGAGCAGTAAAATCGAGTTGCATGTTTGGGCAAACTGGGAAATGGAGGATGTTGTATTTGCCAAAAAATTTTCTGCCCCCTTCTTCCCAACCGCACAAAACATACTTGACACAGAGAAATTTATATATTAGAATAACTAAAAATAGTACGATTTGTGCTAATAAAAACACAAACATGCATTAATAATAATGCTAACAGTGCTGTTGTTTGCACAGAAATGGAGGTAAAAAGTCGTGAACCATTTTCTTATGACAATTGATCCGAGTTTGCTAAAATCGGATGAGCGAATCATTCTCGCCGCAATAAAAATTTTTGCGGATTATCCACCTGAGCTGGCTTCAGTACGAATGATAGCTAAGGAAGCGAAAGTTAATTACTCCGCAATTACATACCATT
>JBOFQC010000337.1:0-3249 GCA_051660725.1 Thermoguttaceae bacterium | reverse complement strand
ACCGTGCAATAAATGGTGTCATTACCACCATAGCCGTTGAAAAGTTCTCTCGAGTGGCGGACTCGCTGGAATTCCGCCGCTCCTTGCCGCAAAAACTCCTGAAAATCCGGCGTATACGGATGATGCGAGAAACCAAACGCCCCATCCTCACGGGCCACTGTCGTCGACAGATGAATGGTGTCATACAGTACAGGCACGTTGTTTTCGATACGGATTCGAAGGTTTTCAACAGCGTTGATCGCACGCATGGCCGCAAAATGGTAGCCGAGCGAAAACGAGAAGTTTTCACGCTTGGCGTCAGCGTAAAGGTGAGAACAGTCAACATTCACCGTAAATCCTGTGAATGGATTGGTGTACCGGCTGAAAAACAGAAAATGTTCTCGCCGGTTCCAAGTGTGTAAGTCGATAATGCGCATAGTAATAGACGGATAGTAAGGGGGAAACATAGTGCAAGAAAACAGCGCAAGCAGAGATAGAAAGGGGCGGTGAAATAGAATGGCTTCAGGTTCAAAAGTCCAAAGACTATCTTAGCGATTACGGAGTTTCCTCGCGGAAAAACGGAACGTGCTAAAAAATTGTCTTTGTCTCCTTGTGCTGGCTATTAGTAAGCAGTCCAGCCCTGTTGCCGCCCACCGGACGACGATGATAAAATGCCAACGCTTTTGAAGAAAACGCTTTGAATCACGGCTCCGGGTTCGCAATGTTTAACATTCCGCTGGCTTTCTGGCCCGCCCGCTAAACACGCTCTTACTTCGCCTGCCGACTCTCGCTGGAAATTACTTCCCAGCAGGCATATACGACGAAACTGTATGTAATATTCCCAACAGCGAGAAGCATTTTGCCACAAACTGAAACGAGTTGCAAGTCACCCCGGTAGAAAAATTCTTTTGAAGCCCAAAAAACGCCTCAAAATAGGGATTTTTTAAGCGAAAAAAGTTTGCGAACCGGTAAAATACGGGCAAGACAGCGGTGTTGTATTCGGGAGCACGTTGCGGCAAAAGAATAAAACGCTACGATCTTTCTCTCGACAAGTGATATTATGGGCGGGAGCCTGAAAAGTACGCATATTGAAATGCTTCTAATTTAAAACACAATTGCTTGTCAAAAAACTTTTTTCTAAAAAACGAAAACTTTCTTCTCTATACTGTTGTATTTTACAAAAAATTAGAATATGATCACTACTAATGAGTTAGGAAAAGGACATAGAGTTGTTTCTTTATCACAAAACGGGCTGTTTTTACAATTTGATGCGCAATTTGTTTATTAGCAACATTTTATTGCTAATCTTGACGGGGGGTACGTGGTATGAGCGCAAGAATTCAGCATGCAGATAGAGGTGCTTCGGTTGACGATAATGTTAAGTCAACAGAGGCGATAGTTTGCTCACACAATGCTGAAGTCTGCTCGTTTTCTCCTCAAGAAATAAATGATCTCTTTCAAAAAGCCTTGAATCTCCACAGACAATCGCTGTTTCATCAGGCCGCTGAGATATACAGAAAAATTCTTGCCGCAGACCCAGACCACGCTGGTGCGTTACATTTTCTTGGAATGTATTATTTTACGATTGGAAATATAGATGACAGTCTGTTATTGATAGAACAATCGCTTAAATATTCTCCAGAGGATGTAGTGTTTTTGAATAATTATGGCCTAGTCCTTAAACAATCTGGTAAGAAGGAACTGGCTCGACAGGTATTTGAAAAAGTCATATCGATTGATGTTACATTTGCAGATGCTTATTCAAATCTTGGGATTGTATCAATTGAACTTGGTTTACCCTGCGAAGTAACAGAAAGTTATTTTAGGACGGCCATAGATATTCAACCTAACCATGTTGATGCGATTCGTAATCTGGGTGCATTCTATGTACAACACGAACTGTTCGACGATGCGTTGCTGATGGCAAGGCAATTGGAAACGCTGCAGTCTCCAAATGCAACGCTTTACCATCATCTTGGATGCCTTCATGGTGATACTGGCGATATAGAACAAGCTCAAAAATACTTTGAACAAGCAGCTATATTGCCGGCAGGAAGAAAAGCGTGGAAATGGAAACACTTGGCTTACTCACCGGTATTTTTTGCTAACCAGATACAAATTGACGCGTACTGGCATCAACTTTCAACTGATCTTGATGCGGCTATCTCAGAACATAATCTTTATCATTGGGAATCACTTCCGTATGAAGGTTACACACATTCATTTCATTTACCGCATCATGATAAATGCTGTAGAGAAGTGTTAGAAAAATTTGCTTCGATATTTTCTGGCTCTTTTCCTTTTGAGCGTCCTAAATACCTCCCTGGCAAAAAAATCCGTGTTGGTTTTTTGGTAACACCAAACAATGAAGGCGGTTTTATACGATTAACAACAGGTATCATAGATAATCTAGACTCAGATAAATTTGAAGTCATCGTAATTTACAGTGAATCTAAACGTGATGTTTTTTCCAATGCTTACAAGCGTACAGACATTACACATGTAGTTTATGGATCAAACTTTGCGGAAGCAGTATATGCAATTAAAGCTGTTAAATGTGATGTCATATACTATTGGAAGGTTGCGGCTGATACATGGAGTTTTTTTCTTCCTATGTGTTACCTCGCTCCTATACAATGTACTTCGTGGTCAACCCATGGAACAAGTGGAGTCCGTCATATTGACTATTATGTCTCATGGGACATGGCAGAAATTCCAGATGCACAGAAACACTATACTGAAAAACTGTTTTTGCTTAAAACGACGCCATTATACGAACCGATACTGGAGACAATTTCACCTCCTGTTTCGCGTCAAATGCTTGACCTTCCTGAAGATGGTGCAATCTACTTCTGCCCTCACCGACCATCCAAATACCACCCAGAATTTGACGATTATTTAAAACAGATACTTGAGCGTGACACCACCGGTCATATTGTAATCTTCATGGGAAAGCAGATGTCGCTGGCTGCGAAATTTGCCAAACGCATATTTGATCATGTTGGTGAAAATTTGTTCAGCCGTATAATAATCTTGCCGCAACAGGCACTCCAACAGTATTATAAATACTTATCAGTTTCAACTGTTCTTTTGAATTCTCCGGTTTACTCGGGCGAGATCACAGCCATTGATGGTTTTCTGTATGGAGTTCCATCAGTAACACTGACAGGTGAGTTATTGGTCGAGAGATATTCGACTGCATTTTATGAAATGTTTGGCATAGACGGGCCGGCAGCACCAAATAAAGAACGTTACATATCAGAAGCAGTG
>JBOFQC010000336.1:0-5945 GCA_051660725.1 Thermoguttaceae bacterium | reverse complement strand
GTCGCTGGTGTCAGGCATCTGCCATGCAGGCGATTATCTCAAGGCAACTTCGATGCGGTCGACATGTGGTGTCATTAATCTTTTGTGAGAAGCGTAAGCGGAATAACAAGCAGCGAATTCGACACCAACGGTGCGGTAGCACAATTCGCTTGGACGGCATGCCTTTGACACCATGTAGAGCGACTTGCTTGAGGATGGTTCTCATGCGTTGTTGGAGTGGGTTGTCGATTGGCAGTGGACAGGTTGAGGGAGCTTGTAAGAATCTGGTGGGCAGACGGTTGAAGCAGACTGGTGCGTGTTGGGAAGTGGGACGGGTCAACCGGATGGGCGTACTTTGTGCGATACTGTACGGCGACCAATGGAAAGCCTACTGGAAAACTGCTGTTTGATCCACCAAAAAACTTTTACTGCACCCCGTAAAAACCTGGAAAATCTTTGGCAATTGATTTTTATACTTGCTAGAAGTACAATATTTAAGTTGCTCAGTCCGAAACTGTGTATTTCACCCAACGGAGCAAAGCTGATTCTGCAATATTTGACCAAGTAAAATAATGCAAAACCAATCGCCACAAGTTAAGTGTACCAAGTGTGATGCGGCAATTCCCCGGGAGCATGTTTTGCCGGAAAAGGCCGTTGCCCATTGTCCAACGTGCGATGCGATAATCGAAATTGCCGATATTTTGCAGGCAGCGGAATCGCTAAAGTCCCGAAAGAAAGTGCGTTACTATTTCGACCCGGAAACAAACTCCGAAACAATGGAAATTACGCAGCTTCCATGCAGAAATGCAATGATGCTCAGTGTTTTAGCCATATTTTTCATTATCGACATTCTTGCGTTGTGTTTCGTTTTGTACATAAAGTCGTTCTATCCCGACGAAACATTTACCGAATTTTTTACGCAAAACGAACTTGCCGATGAAATATCGAGACTCGTATACAGCTTTCTCGTAGTAAACTTCGTTTTTCTTTTTTCTCCAATCTGGGCGTTTTTCGATTGGCGAGTTATACGGATCAACAACAAAACCGTGCATGCTTCCGGGCACTGGCTTTTTTTTCGCTGGCAAAGAACCGCTTCGAGAAGCGAGCTGAGTTTTGCACGCTATTTGTCGCCAGAACTATACCTCAACCTAATCAATGATTTTGCATCGAAAGCGAAAAACATCCGAGCAGTTTTTCTCTATACATGGCTCAGCGTACACAATGTATTGTACCAATGCGCGCTAATTGGCACGTTGTTGCTAAACGTACTAGCACTGAAACTTGGAAAAAAATCTGTATGGATCGGGTGTTACGATATTGAAGGAGGACAGCCACTCAGCCGGAAGATTAACTATTTTCTTTTCACGGTTCCGGACGAGTCGGAATATATTCCGTCTGACTTGTTTACGGATTATCACAACATCAAATCGACACAAACGCAATTCTTGGGCGGAGTTGCGAATTTCACATGCGATGTTTCGCTGTACTGTCCCAAGTGCGGAAAACAGGTCGCTCCCCAAGATGTGGATTTTAACGCCCACACATTATATTGCTGTGAGGAATCGCAACCGCTTGATACCGCAACGTATGTCAGACGCAGCAGCATAGATACGGAAGCGGAAACGTTGAACAATTCAACGGAATTTACGATTGAAATTACGGACGATTTGTTTAGAGTTGAGCGGAATCCAAAGCTAAGCAAATATCAATATTATTTTGAACTTGCGACAGCAGTGTTTACCGTGATGTTTTTTTACGGAATGCTCGGCTTGATGCTTTACATGTTCATAAACGAAGGAAAAATTGCCAGCGGAATTATAATAACCTCCATTTTTGGAACGTGTGTGTCGTTTATGCTTACGATAATATGCTTTCAGAGTTTTCGGGAAGCTTACAGCGCATCAACCCGCTGGTTATTTAGTGTAACATCTAACGAATTAAGATTTTACGCTGCAGTTGGAAAGTGGGAAAGAACGGTAGTGATACCACGAAAAAATATAGTCGAGGCGGTTCTTGGCAAACCTGCAAGCACGGAATCTTTCAAACTTCAGGATAAGGATTTGTGCAAGTTCACGATGATTCCAGACGCAGTGAGCGGCCTCTGGGGGCCGAACAGTTGGTACTTGCTGCTTACGGACGGTTCGAACGTGCCGATTGTCACGCACGGCTGTTTGTTTGGAACAAAATCGCCGGAAACCAAAACGAAAAACCACGAATTCAACGTCTGGATTATCGAGCAAATTAATTTGTTTCTTGCAACGCACCCGATTAGAAAAATGGTTGAAAACAAAAATGTAGTCAGTGAGCCATTGATAAAAAAGACAGTTGATGCCATCGAGGCGTAAATTGGTCGGCTAACTTTTTTACAGTAAAATTTTTCAGACGCTCATTATTACATGTAATGTGTAATAAATGGGTCAGATTGCATTTGTTCGACTTTTACAGTATAATTTATTATTGGGTTTGTCAACGAAGTCGCAACCAATTCAGTGTCGTATAATTTCCGGTTCCAATAATGATTTCATTTAAATCTTTAATAATGCGGTCAGCATTATCTGTGTCGAAGTCTGTTGGCTACTTTAACAGAAAGAAAGAAAAGTTGGCAAAACGGTTGGTGGTATTATGCTATCACAGTATCGTTTCAGAAAACTCACCGCTTAACCAACGGACAAATATCGCTGTAACTACGACAATCTTTGAGCAACAGCTTGCCTTGCTGAAAAAAGAGTGGTTTCCTATATCATTAGCTGATTTGAAGGAAGCACTTTTAAACGGAAAAACACTTCCGAACCACTCGGTGCTGATAACTTTTGATGATGGGTTTCGAAACAATTTAACCTTGGCTGCTCCACTACTAAAAAAATACGAGATTCCAGCGGTTGTGTTTCTTACTACCGGATTGATTGGAACCGACCAGTTACTTTGGACGCAAGAAGTGGCAGAACGACAACGTCGCTCACATGCCCAAATTATTCCGACCTCCGAATTGAAACGGCTCCCGAATTCAGAGCGGTTGGCGTATCTGGAAAATTTACGACAAAACTCTACGCTTGAAATTTCTGAAGATTGGCAGCGTGAACTTTATACGTTTTTAAACTGGGACGAAGTTAGACAAATAAGAAATTTCGGCGTTGATATCGGAGCACATACGGTTTCCCATCCCATCCTTACATCACTTTCACAAGAGGAATTACATCAGGAACTCATCAAAAGCAAGCAAAAAATCGAAAGTGAAATCGACGCTGAGTGTTTTACAATCGCCTACCCAAATGGCGGACAAGATGACATCAATGATACGGTACTGAACGAGTGTAAAAATTGCGGATTTCAGTTGGGCTTCAATCTTTATAATTGCAGAAATTTACCGCAGTCGGAAATTAATCCATTATCCATAAATCGAATTTGCGTAACTCGGGATTTGGAAATGCTAAAACTGGAATATCTACTCGTGAAAGGATAAATGGAAAATGCTTGGTAGTTTGATGAAAAAATTACATGTCCATGTTGTAAACGACGTGGAAACATTTCATAATATCCGCGAGAAGTGGAATTCACTTGCCGATGCTTCGGCGTATCCGAATATTTTTACCACCTGGGAATGGTCGTTTCTCTGGTGGAAGCATTTTGGTCAACCCGCAGGAAATAATCATTGGGAACTTTTCATTTTGTTGGTAGAAAGTAACGAAACAGAGCCCGAACTGCTGGCAATTTTTCCTTTTTACCGAATAAAAAAAGAAAAAAATTTGAACTGGCTAGGGTATGGAGCAAGACCTTGTGCCGAGTATCTTGGGCCGATAATAAAGAAAGAAATGGTATCAGAGGTCGTCGAGGCAACGATGGAGTTCCTCACTGATAATCCACAGCAGTGGAATAGTATATTTTTCGAGGATTACGCGCTGGACGATTCAGGAACGGTCGCTTTCGCGTCGTCACTTAAAGAACGGTTTTTGTTCCGTTCCGCAGTGGGTGAACCCCGTTATTATATTCCGCTTCCAAACTCGTATGACGAGTATTTGAAAACGTTGAGCCAGCATAATCGCAAACGCAAAAAAGAACGAATTAATCAGGCAAAATCGAGATACAATGCGGCTTTAACTCCTGTACAATCAGCGGAATGCGATGCAGGATTCGCTACGCTTGTTGAGTTAACTACATTAGCGCGAGATAAACATAGGCAAAAAAATCCTTACGATTCGTCTTCATATTTTGGATTGCATCATGATCTGGTAACAACGCTTCTTCCTCAAGGAAAAGTAAACCTCATGCTGCTTACTTTTGAGTCAAAACCAGCATCGTTGTGGTACGTTTACTTATACCATGAAAAATGTTATGCGCACCAGCAGGGACACGACACATCATTAAAAGGGAGCCCCAGTGACGTTGCCCTTCAAATGCTTCTAATGTATTTGATTGAAAATGGGTATAAAGAGTTTGATTTCTTGCGAGGAGGCGAATGGTACAAAACTTCGTACACAGAGACGACACGTCCGACAGAACTTCTAACCATTTATCGCACAAAAAACACCAGGTACTTTCGCGACTGGTGTGTATGTAATATGTACCGTCCCATAAAACACTTCGTAAAAAAATTATTGATTAAAATGAAGATATACAAAGAATAATTATTGTGATATGAGAATTTTCTGTTTGTAATATGGTATACTGTCGCCCGGCATAAACTGCACGTTTTCCAATTTGGGGTAAGCTGAAGATAATCAGCATTAAACATTGAAAAACTCGGGAACAGAGCCGACCAACGGGAGGCGGAACACTTCACGCGAAGCGCACCGCCCATGCCGGGTTCCGGTATAACTTGCATGTATTTCGGCGCCGTGCAACTAGAATTGTGATATGATTACTTACATAAACAAATTAGTCAGAAGTAGCAGCTTAAAACGCTTTTGGGGTATAGTACAAGATTGGTGCTGGGTTGATATTAATATTATTTTACGAAAAGAACTCGATAAAATTAGTGAAACAAATTCACAGCGAACCACGACCTCTCTTACATGGAGGAGAGCAACATTTTCGGATATTGAGTGGATGCTGCAGCAGAAAGTTTATGATATCACTGATGATAATCGAGCATACTTCGAAAGTTTTATTAAAAGTAATAATGAATATATGTTGCTTGGTGAATTGAATGGAGAAATTTGTACTTACTCGATTTGTGCTACAGAAAAAAAACGAATGTACGGACGATTGTTCGAATTAAACCCCGATGAAGCATTTGCCATGATTTGTTTCACTCCGGACATGTATCGAGGAAAAGGCTACGGTCCTCAATGCTTGATTGAAATGTCAAGATTATGTAAGGACGAAGGTAAAAAATATCTCTTTATTGACATTGCGACTTCAAATGTACCTTCGTTGAAAAGCGCATACAAAGCAGGATTTCAAAACACAGATTCAGGTTATTATCTTATAAGTTTCTGTAAACGTAAATTCCTGAAAATTTTTGGTTCGTTAAAACAACGTTTTGTCACGTAGTACATTGGAAGAAAGGTTTTAAATACAATAACCAGAATGTTAGATTTCGATGAACCAAAAAAATAAAACCAATATCTTATTTCTCGTTGATCAAATTTGGTCAGGTAAAGGGGGCTCGGAACAGCATTTGCTGTGGCTGCTGCGAAAGTTGCCGGATTCCGAGGTGACGAAACACCTCATTGTTTTCACCGCGATTCGTGAGGCTTCCGAAGAGGTGTTTCCTGTAAAACCGCTTGTTCTTGGTAAACAATACGGAGAAGGCAGGTGGGCTTTTTACCGTCGTTTTTTTGCTCTCGTCAGATTTATACAAGAGAATAAAATTGACATTATTCACGCTTTTACAGTACAAGACGAACTTGTTGCGAACCTTGCGTGTGTCTTTGCCAGACGAGGAAAGGTATGCGGACATCGTAGAAATATTGGGTACGCGCTCGATACTAAAACAAAATTTCTTAGTAAAATTGTTCAACGATTCA
>JBOFQC010000335.1:0-1705 GCA_051660725.1 Thermoguttaceae bacterium | reverse complement strand
TTTACCACCAAGTGAATGACTGACAAAACGGAAATCGCCTAGTGGAGTGCCAAAACGCTCGAAACCATATCCCAAATTTAATACAGAAAGTCCTATAAAGCAAATAGCAAAATACTGCAATGCTATTTTGCTCACGGATTTTGTAGAGGTATGCTTGTTGCGGAAAAACCAAATGCACGCCATTATTCCCCACAGCGGAAACAACGTAATCCATGTAGTTTTCGAGAGTTCGGCAATTCCAAGAGCGACTCCGGTAAAAGTGACTTGGCCCCACGTTGGTTTTTGTAACCAATGCCACAATTGATAGCACGCGAAGACACCGCAAGCGGCAGATGGTAAATCGGGGCCAATTGTGGCAGCATGTCCGAGGATGGTTGGCGAAAAACACCATAACAGAAGAGCGCAAAACCCGCTTTTTGTGCCAAATAATTCTTTTGCCCATAAAAAGCAAGTGATAGCTCCTAAGACACTGAACGGAATACAGGCAATACGCGCAATAGTAAAATAAGTGAACGATTTTTCGCCGTTGATTTCGATGAATTTTATACCGATTGGAAACTCGTCGCGAGCGGCCAGAATATCGTGGTGTGTACTCCAATCGGTTTTTGGGCAGAAGGCGAGAACCGGAAGGGCTGCAATTCCGCGAACAAGCGGTGGATTGACGCGAAACAGGTCAAATTTGCCGGTCGCCCAGTGGTAGATGCCAGCAGACAACGCTGGAACTTCTCCGTTGGTCGGAGAAGTTATGACTCCGCTGTAAATGAGGAGAGAAACGTGAACAGTTACGATTATAGCGACTAACCATATTATCGAGACATTTAATTTCACGATCATTTATCTGCTACATTTGGTACTGGTGGTGTTTCCTTTTGCTTTTCTCTGTACATTATATACTTCCAAAAACAGGCAACACTAATCATAGCTAGCCCAGTGGTAATTAGGAAGTACCGAAAAAGGCCTTTTCCACGCTCCCGGATGTTGCCAAGAGTAGTGCCATCTCGATAAATAATATCTTTTCCGTCCCATATCCAGTTACCACTTGCCTCATCTTCTGCGTCGATTTTGGTCACCGTAGCACCAACTTTAACATTCATAGTTTTGGGCGAAAAAATATCATCATTAATTTTACTGTTTAGAGACACGGCCTTGACGTTTATCTCGTATCTATGATTTACCTTGCCTGCATTGTCTGTCTCAATACAAACACACTTTGTCGGAAACCAGATACCGGACGATTCATCTTGTGCAACATTAACTTCCATTCGCGTATGAAAATTAAATTTTTCTGAATCTTCTTCAAGACGCAAGATACTATATCCTTTATCAGGTGCAATCCACACACAAACAGGAGTCTGCTGCTTATCAAGAAACGAGATTTTCTTGCATGAAACTCCGTCAAGTATCTCGTCTGTCATTATCCGTTCGGTTCGTTCAGCGTTGCCGATGATCTCAGTGATTGTGTAATTGGCAACGAACGTAGCCGATGGAACCACACCAATCAGACGTATATCAGTCAAAGGGTAACTTCCGACGTTTGAATTAATTGCAATTTCTTTTGCAGTTGCGCCTAGAGATTGCTGATCTTCATCTGAATCAAGTCCAGAAAAGTAGGAGTACCGGTATTCGTCTCCCCAGACTATTATTCTTTTAAATGTACCATCTTTATCAGTAACTGAATGTCCTTTCTTCAGATAAGTACTATCTT
>JBOFQC010000334.1:0-2813 GCA_051660725.1 Thermoguttaceae bacterium | reverse complement strand
AGCAAGCTGACCGTTCGGTAACGGAGCGGGACTGCCAAATCCGTAGACCCGTAACCACGCACCGTCTCGTTCAGCGGCACGGGCCAAGTCATAACCAATAGCTCCGCGGTCCGGACCCATTATAATTTCGCCAGCTGTTCCGTCCGGCCTGACACAGTGTAAATGCGTTTCGACTTTCGCTCGTTCAAGGAAGTTGTCGTGTCGCACAAAAATGATTCTTCCGTCCGCCATTACTTCCGGGTCTGCGTCCGCTGTAATGTGATAAGTGATTGGTCGAATCGTTTCCTCGTCAAGATTCATGCGGAAAAGCGAGTGTGCCACGTTGGCGTGATACTCGTCTCTCGCAGCAGTACGAGTCGAAGAAAATACAATTGTCCCGTCCGGCAAAACACACGGGTCTGTGTCGTGAAAATTTCCGTCAGTGAGCTGCGTTAAATTTGAACCATCAACATTAATTTTGTAAATGTGGAAAAACGTTTTTCCTTCCGGTGCCATGCAGAAATAAATCGTTTGACCGTCATCAGAGCAGACCGGAGAACCGATCAGACCGGTTCCGGCGTCAAGAATTGTCGTTTTAACTCCGTCCGGCGAAGCAGGAAAAAGCGTGACGAGCCGGTTTCCACTTATTGACGGAGCAGGCACGTCATTTTCCCAATACGCTCTGGTTTCGCCGATTCTGAAATTCGTCGTAGCAAGCGGTGTTGAATTGTCAGGTGCGCGACCTTCAATAAAAACGATTCCGGCAGGATACTCGAAATCTTCAGACGGCTTCGAGAATGAATCCACCATTCTAAACGCACCACCTCCGCTCCGTTCGATACGAAGAGTTTCCGGATCGGTTACAGTTGGTGAAATCACGGGCCTGTTTCCCCACGGCCCACTACCAAACGGCACCATTGGAACCGATTTTCCCCATTTCGAATCGTCGTGGTCGGGCTCCCACCAATTTTCTTTCGGTTCTTCGGTGCAAATCCAGGAATCGTCGCTGATTTTTTCAATAACTTCGCCATTTTCGAACACGATTTTCAGGGCGACCAATAACCCGGAAGAACCGCCGAGGCTTTCTGCATGAATAGCGATACAGTTTGCTGCTCTGGGCACGAGATTCTTTTCGATTCTGTACCGTTCAATTGAGCCCCACTGTGCAGCGTCGGCACTGATTTCCTCGGCAATTTTTTTGTTGTTAATATAAAGTTCGTAACCATTGTCGGCTGTTATCAAAATTGTCGCTTCCTTGATCGGTGTTTCCGGTCGGAGTTTGAAACGGAAAAACGCTTCACCGCCCCCGGAAGTCAAACCGTCAGGATTACTCCACATCCATGACGCCTTTGAAATGTCCGGACTGGAAATATCTTTGGTGTTGTCCGCCACACCTTCAGCAGCAAAAGTATGTACTTGAGCCGTGACAATGCAGGCAAAACTAATAAAAGAGGCAAAAAAGATTAGGCTGAACGATAAGGAAAATCGTTGAAAATTCATTTTTAATGCTTTGCTTGGAAAAAGTGGAAAAAGTTGACTAGCAAACTCTGGAATGCAAGTATACTGTAGCACGGCAGGTTACTCGGCTACAAATAGCATAAAATATCAGAACATGAAATAAAATATCAGGATTCGCAACCAGATACAAGAGCCCCTTGAAAATTAGAAGAGTCGGGGACACGAAAATTTCCTTGCATACAGAACGTGGTAGGCGACTTTCTCCGAAAGTCGCTCCAGTTTCGGAGAAAGTCGCCTACCAAAACAAGAATTATCACAAAATTATTATGACGCTCTTTACTTGACGGTTTTTATTGATTTTACTAAATAATGTGCTGGAAGGTATTTCAGATGTCCAAAACCGTACGCGCTTCGCTTCATTACCGCTGTTATGCTAAGCCGTTCCGAGCATGCAACGGAAACATTATGTGCCAAGTCGTGTTAGACTCCAGATTCCGATTTCTAACATCTGAAGTCTGAAGTCTGAAGTCTAATGCCTAACGTCTAATCCACTAACTTCTTTCGAACATTTTTTTCTGCTGCGGTGTCGGATCAATGAACTCCATTTTGATCGGGTCCCATTTCACAGTCGATTTCGTCCGAACCGCAATGTCACAAAGCTGGCTGATGTTGTCACTTCTGACCGCATCACGAAGCGTCGACACCGGGTGAGTTTTCGTTCTGACGCCATTAATGTAATCGCCCATCTGGTGACGGCTTATCTTCAAAATCGGCTTCTCGGTGTCAAGCGGAGTTTCAAGAATCTTGGGATCACTTGCCGTCGTTCCGCCGCGGCATACTTCGATCCAGCCTTTGTCGCCAATGAATCGAGTCCTGTCACCGCCCGGCTTGAAAATCATATTCACGTCGCCGAGCTTGATTTTCATGTCCCAATTGTAAACGGTGTCATAAAGTCCTTCCGTCGGCACCACACCGGTCCCTTCAACAATAACCGGGCCCGAAAGGTCGGCGTCACTTCCCCACACCATGATGTCAAGCGGATGCGCACCCCAACCACCAAGATAACCAATTGAATAATCGTAAATCCAATACGTTCCCGGCGGCTTGCAACGATCAACTGTATACGGTCTTTCAGGGCCGGAGCCGGTCCACATTTTGAAGCCCGCTTCACCGAGGTCTTCTGGAATCGGAGCCGTTTCCGTTGAGCCGCCGTCACCGCCGTTTGGAGCGTCGACTTCAATTGTGTGAACTTTACCAATGACACCTTGCCGAACCAATTCGCAACCTCTCCAGCAATTGTCCTGACTCCGTTGCTGCGTGCCGTACTGGAAGAAGACACCGTTTTCCTTAAAGGTTTTTTCGCAAGCGATATTTTG
>JBOFQC010000333.1:0-1580 GCA_051660725.1 Thermoguttaceae bacterium | reverse complement strand
GGCCGTGACTTGGCCGACCTTTTTTCGTACCGCTACTTGTTCTGGATTGCAATTGCAAGTGCGTTTTTCTGGGGGTTAGCAGCTCTTTCCGGCACAAACATTGACAAGTTCGCAACTCAATTTCTTTGCGTAAAACAAGAATACGTCGGATTACTCGCCGCAACGCTTTCAATTGGAATCGGTGTCGGTGCCGTTTTGTGCGGTCTGCTGTCTCGTGGTCGAATTGAACTCGGACTCGTGCCAATTGGTGCGTTTGGAATCGGGGTGTTTCTCATTTTCCTCGGTTTCAATCCAAGCCCAAACGGTAATGGTATACAAGAAAGCGTATTTACCGTTTCTTTCATTTACGCAGCCGTAATGCTTTTCATAATGGGAGCTTGTGCCGGACTTTATGACATACCGCTTGCAGCTTATATACAGCAGAAAAGTCCAATTGAAAAACGTGGTCGGCTCTTGGCTGCGTACAATTTCTTCTCGTTTTCCGGAATGTTGCTTTTCACCGGACTGTTTTTAGGCTCGGCAACTTTGTTCGGCAAACTAAATGAAGCCAAAATCTTCATGTATCCGGCAAGCCTTTCAATTTGGTTGCTGGTCGGCGTTATGGTTTTGGTGGTTTGCGGAATTCTGGTTTACGCTTTTTACGCACAAGTTTGGAATTGCGCGTTAACTTTCGTTCTTTGGGTGCTGTACCGTCCGAAAGTTTACGGTAAAGAAAACATACCAACAGAGGGCGGGGCGCTTTTCGTGTCGAATCACGTAAGTTTACTTGACGGTTTCCTGCTGTACACGAACGTTGAAAAGGGGATCCGCTTTTTCGCTCACTCCGCATATATACCTAAAGGACCGTTTGAATTGCTTGCCAAACGGACCAGAATAATAAGAGTTCTGCCCGGCAAAAAAGTTGTACAGGCTATTAAAGAAGCGCGTGAAGGGCTGAAAAACGGCGATTTCGTCGGTATTTTCCCGGAAGGTGGTATCACGAGAACCGGCCAGATTCGAGCGTTTGAACCCGGTTTCCTTTCGATTCTGAAAGGTGACGAAAACGTGCCGATTATCCCGGTGTTTATCGGCGGCATGTACGGAAGTATGTTCAGCTACAAATACGGCGAAAAAATTATTCCGATTCCGCGTAAACTTCGTAAAAACGTCGTGGTTGCGTTTGGAAAACCAATACATTCGCCGACGACACCGCAGGAAGTGCAGCGGGCAGTCGAGGAACTCGGAGTAGACGTAATGCGGAAGTACGGGAAAAAGCTTCCGGTACCGCCTCGCCAGATGGTTCGCTCTTTACGAAAATGCGGAAGCCGAGAACTAATGCGTGACACAACCGGAGCGAAACTGTCCGGAAGCAAATTCCTACTGGCAACGCTTGTTCTTCGCCGGATTTTACGCCGCGAAGTTCTTGCCAAAGACGAGAAAAATATCGGCCTGTTCGTCCCAATGTCGGTTGGCGGATGCTTGACTAACGCGACTCTTGCTCTTGATAATCGGGTAGCAGTCAACTTGAATTTCACTTTTACGGAGCAGATATTAAACGGCTGCATTGAAAAAGCGGATATAAAACACGTTCTGACGAGCCG
>JBOFQC010000332.1:0-3508 GCA_051660725.1 Thermoguttaceae bacterium | reverse complement strand
TATTCGTTAAACCAAAACTTTTTCGTTTGCCGTTCTGTTTTGATCCGAGGTAGGTCGTTTCTGGGAACTTTTGATTGCGTCATAGACTTCTTTCCTATGAACCGGTACGTCTTTGGGGGCATCAATACCTATCCGAACTTTATCACCACGAACATCAACGACAACCACGGTGATTGATTCGTTTATTACGATACTCTCATTTTTTTTTCTTGAAAGAACTAACATGGCAACTTCCTTCCTTCGATTTGTACATCATGCTTCAAAATCCTTATTTCCTTTTTTGACGTGTCTTTAGTTCAGACAACATGCTATCTTAATTTTGCTTCACTTATAGAGAAAGTCAAATAAAATCACTAATATTTAGTTTTAGGTGATAAAATTTTTTTGCGTGCTTTCGATTGTAGCAATTGTAACGATTAGGCAATTTGTGCGTTTCTTTTTTTACGTAGATATAACGCACTTTATACCGGAGCCCGGCATGGGCGGTGCGCTTCGCGTGAAGTGTTCCGCCTCCAGTTGGTCGGCTCTGTTCCTGAGTTTTTCAATGCTTGGCACTGATTATCTTAAGCTTACCCTAAATTGGAAAACATGCAGTTTTTGCCGAGCGACAGTATAAAAGACGTTGCCGGCAATAAACATTTTGTTTCATGTTTACACGCAATTCGTATATTTGCTCAGCAGCTTCCTTGTTACGGGTTTGTGCCAGATTAATATGTACGGTTGGAAAAGCGGTCATATTTTGTTATACTGCGATCACATGATTGTAAAAAAAGAAGAAGTTACGATTTTGCCCTTTTGATAATTTTAACTGCCTAGGTTTATTTAAATTTTTTGGGAGATAAACATGAAATTACGAAAAAAAGCATTGTTTTCAGCATTTTACGCGGTAATTATTTCCGCTCTGCTTGGAATTGTCGGCGAAACCTACAATTTGGGCTGTAAAACCGCTCACGCCGAATGGTACAAAGGAAATCTGCACGCCCACTCTTTCTGGAGTGACGGACGTGTTTTTCCTGAAGAATCGGTAGATTGGTACAAAAATCGCGGTTATAACTTTTTCTCGCTTACCGATCACCGACAAGTTCAAACCAACCCTGATGAATGGATTATCATTGATGAACGAAAAGAACCGAATCTGGAAAAAATATTGGAAAAATATGGCGAAAAGAACGTCGTCGTTCGTGAAGTAGACGGAAAGAAAGAGGTCCGCTTACAAACTTTCGATCAGCTAAAACGCCGATTTGAAGAACCGGGCAAATTCATACTCATTCCTGGAATGGAACTGACGGGAAACACAGACGGCAGTCAGGTTCACATGAATGTAGTCAATATCCCCCAGACGCTGAAATATCAGAAGCGTGAAACCGTGCCAAAAACGATTTCAAGTAATTATACAAACGCTCAAAAACGGGCCGGTGAGCTTGGAGTGCCGATTCTGTTTATCCAAAATCATCCGATTTGGCAATATTTCGACATTAAACCGGAAGACTTGCTTAACGAGAACCAGAATATTCAATTTTTCGAGATTACGAACGGTGATCTGTCTTACCCGGCTCCGGAACAAAAATCTTGGAGACAGGAAAAATTTTGGGACGTCGTGACCGCAATGAGGTTACTAAATGGGCTTCAACCGATTTACGGAGTTGGTACAGATGATAGGCATTCATACGATAACCCCGCTGGGGCTTTCGGCTGGACCGTTGTTGACGCCGACGAGCTTACTCCGAAAGCGTTAATCAAGGCAATGTTCCAGGGAAAATTTTACGCTTCAACCGGCGTGGAACTCGAAAAGGCGGACTTCGACGCTGACAAAAAGGAACTTTTCATAAAAGTCAAGCCGAAAGAAGACAGAACTTATCGGATTGATTTCATCGGTACGAAACTTCCGTTTGTGGAAGAATACGTAAAAACAGAACCGGAAAAATATAATATTCCTGCCGGTTCCGCTCATGAAAAACAGCAGGCTCGTCAAATCACGGTGTACCCGGACCAATTCGGAATTGTGTTAAGCTCGGTTGAAGGATTGGAAGCGACCTATAAAATGGACGATGAAGACATGTACGTCCGTGCCAGAATCACTGAAATCAAAGACGGAATAGACGAACCGACTCCGCCTGAACAACGAAGCGGAATCGACAAGACGAAAGTCCAAGCGTGGACACAACCAATGGTTCCGTAACAAGGCTGTTGCAGCGAAATGTGTACTATACGTGGTCAATGTGTAGCAGTTTACTCGCTTGGTACCCCCTTGCTTTTACGCAGGGAAAAGAAAGGAAAACTACGGTTCAATGACTACGCAGTGTAAAATTTGCCAAAATATGTTTAGTCGCTGATCTTGGATCAGCGTTTTCCTATCTGTTTTCTGTTTTTTACCAAAGATGATAAAAAAATCTGCACACGCGGACAATTCCGACATGCTAATTAAGCCGTTTTTCAAGGTCGATTGCATGCAAAAAATATTGTATTTAATCTTTGCCGTTTCCGTTATCGCGAACGTGGCAAATGCAGAACCTCCGGCAGGGCTTCCGGAAGCGGTGCGAAAAGCTGCCAATAAATCGGCACCGCGGCTGGTCCGAATCGAAACAATTGGCGGTTTCGAGAAAGTGGCGGATGAGCTTACAAACGAAGGGGTTACGACGGGGCTGCTACTCGATTCTGACGGTTATATAATTACCAGCACGTTTAATTTTCTTCATGAGCCTAGCTCGATTTTGGTTCGTTTCGCGGATGGAAAACGTAAAGTTGCCAAAAAAATTGCGTCCGACTCGAACCGAATGCTTACGCTCTTGAAAGTGGAAAAATTCGAGCCGGGTTTCGAGTTGCCGGAGTTGGTTACGATGCCGAAAAAAGATGTGAAACCAGGTCAGTGGGCAATTGCGCTCGGTTGTGCATTGGCAGAGGACGAACCGAACGTTTCGCTTGGTATTATCAGCGGAAAGGACCGAATCTGGGGCAAAGCGATACAAACCGATGCAAAAGTCAGTCCGAACAATTACGGCGGACCGTTACTCGACATACAGGGCCGGGTGATTGGTATTCTTGCCCCACTTTCCGCAATGTCTTCCGAAATAACGGCAGGTGCGGAGACTTATGACGGCGGAGTTGGTCTTGCCGTACCAATGGAAGACATTTTTTCTGTTCTCGAACGGTTAAAAGCCGGCAAAGACGTGAAACCGGGATTTTTAGGAGCCGCGATTAGTCCGTCAAAGCTGTTTACCGGCGAGCCGATAATTGAGGAAGTGCATAAAAATTCGCCTGCCGATAAGGAGGGGCTTAAAAAAGGGGACCGAATAGTTAAAATTAACGGTGAATCTGTCGAAACGGCACTGCGAACCGTTACGCTTGTCAGGAGTAATAACGCCGGAGATACTCTGGATATCACACTGCTGCGCAACGGGAAAGAACTGAATTTCTCGGTTAAACTTGCTGACCCGGAAGACATGAAGATTGATGAAGATATGCCGTAGCACGGCATGGCGGTGCGCTTCGCGTGAAGTATATCACCTCC
>JBOFQC010000331.1:0-6142 GCA_051660725.1 Thermoguttaceae bacterium | reverse complement strand
AATGCCGCTTATCCTATTCCCGCTTTGGCGTTTGGTGGTGCCATTGCGTTGCAGTCATTCCTCTGCGGGCGTAAAGTCCGTGAACCCGGCGATTTGCGCACAAACCTCTACCTGCTCACGCTTGCAAACGCCTCGGCAGGAAAAGATTTTGCACGAAAAGTCGTCAAGTCAGTGGTGTCAACTATCGGCATGTCGAAAGCTATCGGCAACCGGTTCACCTCGGGACCAGCCGTTGAGGACGCGATGTTCCTCGCACCAAACCTGCTTCTCATCTCCGATGAATTCGATACGATTTTAATGAAAATCAAAAAGGGCGACCCGAACGCTGAAACAATTTTGAGTACGCTACTCACGCTTTACACCTCCGCTGACACCGATTATGAACGGCGTTTTCGTGCCAACCTGAAGGAGACAGAAATTCTTACGCAGCCACATCTTACGGTTCTCGGCATTGCGACACCAATGAATTATTACGGTTCTCTCAACGAGCAGATGCTGTCCGGCGGCTATCTCGCGCGAACCATTGTGCTTGATGCCTCAAAACGTCCAACCGGACAAGATGCCGCACCTGCTGATAATATTCTCGAAAACAAAAGGGTGGTTGACACCGCCAAGTGGTGGCACGCTTTCAAGCCGGGCGAAGGGAACATTGCCTCGATTCATCCGAAGCCGCTCACCATCGAATATGCCGACAATGCTCGTGATATTATTCGTGATTTTCGCCTCCACAGCGAGGTGGAGTACAAAAAAGCCGAGGAAAAAGATGACACCGCGACAATGTCCGTGTGGGGACGTGCCGCCGAAAATGCGACTCGACTTTCGCTCATTGCCGCTTGCAGTGCCGACCATCTGAATCTGAAAATCACCCCTTCGCAAACTCGCTGGGCTGTTGATTTTATGGATCATCAGGTGAAACGCTCGCTGCACCTTGTTGCGACTTATGCGGCGACAACTGATTTTGACGCACGAATAAAAAGGGCGGTTCTGGCACTGCGAAACTGGCACCACAAGAACGACAACGCTCCAATGCCTCGTTGGAAATTGGAACGCACACTCGGCTTGTCACCGAACGATTGCGAAGCGGTTCTCACCGCACTCGAACGCCGAAAAATTGCTCGCTTCGTGGCGGAAGACACTTCTACCAGAGGACGACCGAAAACCGGCTATGTTTTACGCTGACTATTTTACCGCTTTTTAGCGCGCGGTTTATTCGCGGCTTATTCAAAACTGGTGGTCAAAATGGAAATTGCGCGATTAAACCGCATTTTACCGCGCGCCTCTGCGCGGTTTATTCCGCGATAAAAACGCCGTGTTTTATAGGCTCAAACGCCTATTGTATATTATACCCCCCCTCCCCCCCCTCTCTCAATTTTTTAAGAGATTTTCAGCCAAAAACAGCATCGAGGGGGGGTGCGCGGTTTATTCCTTCTCTTGACTCCCAAACGGGGTGTCAAAAACTGTTTTCAGAAATTTTCCGAAAATCTTCCGCAAAAAATCCATTTTGTGTTTCTAATCCGTTTCCCAGCACATAGCTCTAATGAAGGGGCAAGTGATTGACACCGACTTTACCAAAATCAGGAACACCAACAATGTTGACACCAGAAGAATCAAAATATCTTTTGTCGCTTCCGCTAGAGCTGAAAATCCAAAAAACGCAAGTCAGAATCATGGAGTGGGGACGCAGCTTCAATTGGAATGTCTACGTCGCTTTTTCCGGCGGATTGGACTCGACAGTCTTACGCGACTTGGTAAATAAGGTCGCTTCCGTGTTCGGAAATCCTGTGCCAAGCGTTTTTTGTGACACCGGTATTGAGCACCCTGAAGTTCGCCGTTTTGCGTTACAACACGCTGATGAGGTAATCAAACCCAACCTCACGTTTCGGGAAATCATTCAAAAATACGGCTTTCCTGTCATCTCGAAAGAGGTTGCTCATACCATCTACGGTGCGAGGCGAGGTTGGAATAGCCACATCAATAAAATTCGTGGTGTCAACAAAGACGGCTCTCCAAGCGTGTATAAAGCGAGGTCGTTTGCCAAATACGCCTATCTTTTGGATGCTCCGTTTGCCATCTCCGATAAGTGCTGCGACGAACTCAAAAAGAAACCGTTCCGCAAATACGAAACAAAAACGGGTCGCAAACCGTTCACCGGCTCAATGGCTACCGAGTCCAAAATGCGGATGACCGCTTGGAAACAGCGTGGCTGCAACCATTACGCAACTTCGCCGCGCAGCAGAAACATGAGCAACCCGTTGTCGTATTGGACCAGCAGCGACGTGAGGCAATATATTTTGGAATTCGGAATCGCTTATGCGGACAAGGTTTACGGCGACATTATTTCCGAGCGTGGAAAGTATATTACAACCGGCGCGTCAAGAACCGGCTGCGTTGCGTGTGCGTTCGGGGCGCATCTTGACAAGTCGCCGAACAGGTTTGAACGCCTGAAGCAGTCCCACCCCAATATGTATAAATGCTGCGTAGAGGATACCGGACTGGGCGGCTGTTTGGATTTTTTGGGAATCGCCCGCTGAAGTGACACCAGCACATTTGCCGGTTGCAACCTGCGTCCAAGCGGAATGTGATTGGAGAGCATTTGCGAGTTGCAACTTGTCTTGGAGTAAATTTTACTCGGAGAGCATTTTCAGTTTGCAACTTGCGTCGGAGTATGATGTAAATTACAGAGCATTCCGAGTTGCAACCGGTCTGCAAATTTGATGTGAATTACAGAGCATTCCGAGTTGCAACCGGTCTGCAAATTTGATGTGAATTACAGAGCATTTCAGTTTGCAACCCGTCTGCAAATTTGATGTGAATTACAGAGCATTTGCCAGTTGCAACCTGCGTCCGAGCGGAATGTGATTACAGAAAAATTTCAAGTTGCAACTCGTCTCGGAGTGTAACGTGATTGGAGAGCATTTTCTGGTTGCAACCTGCGTCGGAGCAGAAATGACACCATGACACCACTTTTTCAATATCGCCCCAAACGCGACAGGGTCGATTTTAACGCGAAGTTTCGCTTTGCGTATCAAGATACAAGAAGCGGTGTCAATCGCGTTTGTGGTGTCAAATTTAGGTACTCCCAGCGAAATGGTTTCTCTAGCATGGCGACATGAGAAGGCACCTATTGAGACAGTCTTTCTTTCCGGCGGCGCACAAAAACCCCACAAAATAAAGGGTTTTACGCTGTTTCCGCCCTGTTTTACGCCGCCCGTTGGGACGGACTTTTACTCCAGTCCGTTTTCGCTTGCCGACAGACGCAAAACTGGTGCGTTTGGACGCGTTTTTTTACCTTTCCGCAAAGTACAACGAAGTGATTGACACAATTTTCATTGGAGACAAAATGAACGAAAATTTTACGATAGAGATTCGGGACATTGAAACCATACGTCCTTACGAAAACAACCCTCGCATCAACGAAAAAGCGGTGGAGCCGGTAGCGAAAAGCATCAAGGAGTTCGGATTCCGGCAGCCGATTGTTGTTGACACCGATGGCATCATCATTGCGGGACACACACGCTTTTTAGCGGCAAAAAAGCTCGGACTCCAAAAAGTACCGGTGCATGTTGCGACGGAGTTGACACCGGAACAGGTGAAAGCGTACCGGCTGGCGGATAATAAAACCGGCGAAATTGCCGAGTGGGATATGAACATTTTGCCAATAGAAATTGCGGCACTTCAGGCGAGCGGGTTCAACATGGATTCGCTGGGTTTTACCGAGAAATCGCTGTTACAATTACTTGCGACAGATTTAACGCAGGGAAACACGGACCCGGATATGGTGCCGGAGCCGCCGGACGCAGCGATAACACAGCGCGGCGACCTCTGGATACTCGGCGAACACCGGCTTTTGTGCGGCGACAGCGCGAAACAAGAAGACGTTGATTATCTGCTTAATGGAAACATTATTGAATTGGTAAACATCGACCCACCCTATAATGTGAAGGTCGAACCTCGCAGTAACAATGCGATTTTAGCGGGGGTGTCATCTTTTGCGCTGCCCGAACCAAAGGGCGAAACCAAACGCGACCGGGAACGAAGCGAGCGTAAAGCACTTGATAAGCAGGGTTTACATCACAGCGCAATGAAGCTGGCGACGCAGCCGGATATGGCACCAACGACCCGAAAAATGCGGGCAAAGGACAGACCGCTTGCCAACGATTTTGTGAGTGATGCCGAGTTTGATGCCTTGCTTGACGGTTGGTTTGGAAACGTATCACATGTACTCAAGCCGGGTCATGCGTTTTACATTTGGGGCGGCTACGCGAATCTGGCGAACTATCCGCCGATGCTGAAAAAGCACGGTTTGTATTTTTCGCAGTGCATTGTTTGGAATAAGTGCCATCCGGTTTTGACCCGCAAGGATTTTATGGGCGCGCACGAAATCTGTTTTTACGGTTGGAAAGAAGGGGCGGCACACCGGTTTTTCGGTCCGAATAATGTTTCAGATTTATGGGAAGTGAAAAAAGTGCCGCCACAAAACATGGTGCATCTCACCGAAAAGCCCGTCGAATTAGCGGTCAGGGCGATTCAGTATTCGTCAAAACCGGGCGAAAACGTGCTGGAACTATTCGGCGGAAGTGGTTCTACTTTAATAGCTTGCGAACAAACCGGCAGGAAATGCTTCGCAATGGAACTCGACGAACTTTATTGCGACACCATTGTCAAGCGTTACGAGGAGTTCACCGGAAAGAAGGCAAAGAGAGTGGTTAGTGGTGAGTGATTAGTGGTTAGTTTCCCGCTTCTTACTCGCCACTAACCACTAACCACTAACAACTAACCACTACTTTACACCATCCCACAAGCGATGGCACCACTGGCAAAACGTCTCCAGCCGTTGCCGAATAGCACCAACCGAGTGCTGTTTACAGGGACAAAAACGAAGCGGGAAGCCAATTGCTGGTCAAGTGCCTCGAAAACTACCTCTTTCTCAGCGTGTTCTATCGTTCGCAAAAAGCAGGCGGTGTCGCTTTCATTTGGGTTGCCGAAGCCGTGAATGACACCGTTGTGAAAAACATACCCGGTGTCGATTTTGAACGGGTGAATGTTCCGCTTGGCAACAACGCCGCAGGTTGCGTACCGGGCGTGAATGATGCGAGTATAGCGCACTGGTTGCGTCAAGGGAACGAGAATTTCCGGTGTCGGTGTCAGGTGCCGTTTGATAATATGTCCATGCTTTTTGACGTGAAGGATTCCGACACCATCCCGATTTCGGGCAAGTAAATTTTCAATTTGTTTTTCCGTAATTATTGTTCCGGCAGGTAAGATATAAATTCCGCACATTGGTTTGGCTCCTTATTTTGTAGGGTTTACGCCGTGTGGCGTTTGTTATGGTATACGATATTTATTGCGTTGGGTTTGGCACCGCCCACCTTGTGGCAAGCGGTGTCGTTTGGGCTACGCTTGTTAGTCGGCATAGCTGGAAGAGTCGTATTTGCGGGCGAGTCTTCGGAATTCCGTTTTGATTTCGTCCATCGGTATGGCGTTTGAAATCCAGCCGTATTGTTTGCCTTTGTGAAGTTTGGCGTATCCGTTCCCCCAAGCGAGGTAGCCGAGAAGCCGTTCCGTTTCGCTCTCGCCTTTCCCTTTGCGTGCCCAACCTCCGCTGGCGGGTTTCGGTTCCCAAGAAGGTGTTCGTTTGCTTGTTACGGCTTTTTCTACGACTCCGAGGCAGAGCTGAATCCATCCGATTATTTTTGTTGCGTTAAGGCTGCCGCTGAAAGCCCTGAATTCTACGGTTCGTTTGGTGGTGTCGTCGTTTGTTAGGTTGCGTGTGTTGAGTACGTTGTATCGTGAGTGGTCCATTACCTCTTTCGCTTTCGGTTGGCTTCCGTGTTTGCGGATGCCGTTGCAGTACGATGACACCTCTCTGTGTTTGGTTCCGGTTGTTGCGAAAATGCCTGATTCTAGGTACGAAACAATCGAAATCAATTTCGCAAGGGTGCAGGCATCCCAATTTTGACACCAGCCTATATGAATGTGAAGGTTATGTTGAGCTCAACATAATGTCCATTATGTTTAGAATCCTGTTATGTTATGTAACCGACTATTGGATACAAAAACACCCAGTTTAATGAAGAATTTGTGAATTTTAACTTAACATAATGCTGATGCAATTAAAGATCGTTCAGCCAGTCAAGCAGAT
>JBOFQC010000330.1:0-1554 GCA_051660725.1 Thermoguttaceae bacterium | reverse complement strand
ATTGTGATTAATGTTGCAGCCAGATTGAGATAAATCTTTTTCCAGGTTATGTTTATCCTGTACAGGTAAAGTCGGTTTTTCGTTTTGTGCAATAAATTCGTTTCGTTCAGGAATCAAGGCGAGTTGGTAATGCCCCATGTAATTTTCGGCATCTTGGTCAAACTTGACAATCATAAGGTCAACATTACCAACAAGCCAAACGATCATGCAAGACATTCCAATTGTAGCAAGAGCGGCGAGTGAAATTCTGCCGCGGTGATACCATGCGTCCCTGATTATTAATTTTATGAGCAATCTCATACGATTTCCTCCTTTCTGACATTTTCTTCGTGTACAACTTGTCCATCTTTAAGATATATACACCGGTCGCCAAAAGAAGCGACTTCTTTATCGTGCGTAACAATTACAATTGTTCGATTTTGCTTGTCACAAAGATTACGTAATAATTTACACAACCTTTCACTATTTGCAGAGTCGAGATTACCGGTAGGTTCATCAGCAAGGATCAAAGCAGGATTCATAATTAGTGCGCGACCAATAGCTACTCGTTGTTGTTCGCCTCCGCTTAACGAATCAGGACGATGTTTTCGACGATCCTTGATTTCCAGCATCTCAAGCAATAACTCGAAATCAGTTGACGCCGTGGGGCGGCTGCCTTCAATCAGTGACGGAAGCAAAATATTTTCTTCTGCAGTCAAAGTTGGAATCAAATTGAATGCCTGAAATATGACACCAATATTTTTCAAGCGAAAACGTGTTTTTTCGAAATCCGACATTAACTCCATATTGACACCGTTAACCAGAACCGTTCCTGAACTCGGTTCGGTTAATCCAGCCATGAGATGAATTAATGTGCTTTTTCCTGAACCAGATGCGCCCATTATCATCAAAAACTCGCCAGGGTTTACCTGTAACGAAACGTTGTCGACTGCATTGAGTTTTTTGGTTCCTGTTTTATATGTTTTAGTTAAGTCCACTGTCTCTATCGGATGATTTTGTTTTAATGGAGTGGTAATATTATTCATTTCTTTTTTTCCTTATTCTTTATATGTCAATTGTTTGTAAGTTTTACATTATCAAAGATGTCTGTCATTCACGTCATGGTGTTATAGACATGTCAACAACAGGTAGCCGACCGTCAACGACGCTCTTAATTCGCCAGATATCGAGCGCAACAGAATCAGAGCAGAAGCTGACACTTCCGTCTCCCATGCAAACATTGACACCACCTGAATGCGTACTTCTTGCTATGTAATAATTTGAATCTCCTCGTATCCAGCAGTCAGGAACAATAGTGTTCGGAGTATAGTAAGAAGTGTACCCCGTAGCATAAACCCTACCAGAAAGCCACGGGAATCCGCGGTTTGACACATCCGTTGGACTTGCTCTTTCCGCAAGTGATATCAGATCAATATTTGCCCTTGCACCATTTAGCTGTGTGTCAAGAAACGCGAGACGCCTCCAGTCTTTTTTTGTGGGTTTTGCCGGAATCGTACTTAATGCAAGCAGCGTTTCTGACGCAACCATGACGTTACTGGTTCCAGATGTTAACGT
>JBOFQC010000329.1:0-1523 GCA_051660725.1 Thermoguttaceae bacterium | reverse complement strand
AATTACGGTCGGCAGTGCAGGCGTGGGCGAATTCATGTAACGCAAAGCAAAAGGGTGTCAAATGGCACTTCACCGTTGAAAAAGCGCGGACAAAACTCCATAGCTTGTACCCCAGTTTTTAAGCCGGACAAGGCACTACGGGCAAGCGGTGTCGATAACGCTGAAGGTAAACAGAAAATCGTCATTGAACTTTACGACAAGTTTTTCAAGACGGCGTTTCCGCTCATGGCACAGCGACTCGGCATCGTGTACACGCCGATGGAGGTCGTCGATTTTATTCTGCATAGCGTAAACCATGTGTTGGAAACTGAGTTCGACGGCGGGTTTAACTCAAAAGGCAACGACATTCTCGACCCATTCACCGGCACCGGCACGTTTATTGTACGCTTATTGCAAAGCGGGCTGATCGAGCCGAAGAATTTGCGTCACGAATACGAACACGAAATCCACGCCAACGAAATCGTCCTGCTGGCGTACTACATCGCAGCAGTGAATATCGAACAGACGTTTGCGGAAGTAATTGCCTGTAGTCGGGGGAAGAAGGCGAGAGGTGTGAGGAAAGAGACAATAGACGAGAGATTAGAAACAAGTGGTATGTTGTTTGAGAAAAATGATTCCCTTTTCTCTCACTCGTCACTCAACACTGATTCCTCCTACTCCCCGTTCCCCGGCATTCTGGAAACGCAACAACGAGTGCCTGTAACACATGGGTTCGAGAAAGGGATATGTCAAGAATGTCGCGGTGAACAGGCGACACCTTATCCCAAAGCTCAATCTTATGGTTGTACGTCAAAAATTCGCCGATATTACTGGAGAGAAATAGCTTTTGAAACATTAGAGCGGATGTTCACAATTCATCCTGAAATGAAAAACGCAGTCGATATACACACAGAGGAGAATGAAGACGAACTCAAAAAAATTGAAAAAGAAGTCATTGAATCAATAAAGCAACAACATGAAATATTACCGAAATATCAGTATTCCGATAAATTATCACAAGATGAATTGATAAAACACAACAAGATTGAAAAAATTCAAATAGATGCAATACATATAAAAGGTGATGGCGAGAAAAAGGTAAGAATTTTAGATGACGGCATAGAAAAAACAGCGGAGCAATTTGCAATTGACTATTTCAAGAAACAAAATTTTGACGTACTTGAGCTAGAAAGCCGTCCATTTCATGCTTTATTTGCGGTATATCTTTGGCCCATCATTCAGGACCCATGCGATCCTTGTTGTCGAATATCTATGTTTGGCAATCGAACAGATTACGAGCGAGATGGCAGCAAAGTGATGATATCAACGGTTCTTCCAAGCGACTTTGGCACGGAAGGTTATTTTACGAGGCGGCAAGTTGAAATCATTTCCTACATTTCGGACCTTACTGATTTTGTGGACACATTCGACACTCTACTTTTTGGTAGCTATGCTTTAAGGCAATATCTTTGGGCGCACGATGATGAAGACATTATCCGTGCAAAACGCATCGCAACATTGTTAGATGCAGAGACAATCAAAAC
>JBOFQC010000328.1:0-2932 GCA_051660725.1 Thermoguttaceae bacterium | reverse complement strand
CTTCGTCACAAGCAAGAGCAATCAAAGCGGAATCTGATAACGCACGATTCGGTATGTACGCAACGGTTCGCACTTTCATCGGATCGACATCGTTGGCCAAAAACGCTGCCAGATTCAAACTTGCTGTTAGCGAGCCGCCGGGCGAATCAATAACCAAACAGATAAAATCAGCCGGGCTTTGAGCGGCATTTTTTTCCGATTCGTCGGAACGCTCGGCAAGTTGGGTCAGCGGGCTTTTGCCCGGCGCAATTGCTTTTTCAATCAGACCTTGAATTTCGTTTACTTTCGCATCAGTAACCTGGTCGTAAAGCTCAATTTTTACTGCTCGTGTCGAACCGGCGTAAACTTTTGCGCGTTTAATTTGTTCCGGTTTGCAACCAATAGCGTTTGCGAGCCCGATTTCTCCTTCTTGTTCCGCAGCAATCGCGTCAACAATTCCCATTTCGAGCCGAGCTTGTTGAGCGGGTATTATTCCCAACTGCCCTGCCGGAATAAGCGGCAAGGTTGGCTCTTTTATAAGTTTTCCGTTTTTACGTAGTTCTGCAAGTCCAGCCGCATCGGTCCACGCGGTTCCGGTGTCAGTCTCAGCTGCCCAAAGTTCTACCCCTTTATCAAGTATTTTTTCGACAATTTTTTCCGGAAAACGGCGGGCTATCTCACGGTATGCCTGACGTTGCGTCGAAGTGACCTGTTTTTCATTTATACCTGCAGCACCGAATTCGGCATTGTCAGCAATCACGATTTCGTTACAAGCCAGAGCGACCAAGACGGCGTGTCCTTCAACCGTTTGGGGCAAATACGCAACTGTTCGGATTCCTTGCATTTCGTCCGAGAGAAGAAAATTTGCCAATGCGTAACACGCTTCGAATTTGCTTGTTTGCGCGAATGCCTCTTGGTTCGGCGGCACTTTGAAATTCAAAATCAATGTCGGCATCTGAGCCGGATTCGGATCATTCGTTCCTTTTGGCTTTTTGGGCCCAGTTTTCTCGCCTGTTCGTAATTCTTCGCAAGCTTGTTGAAGTGTTCGGTGCACGGACTGCACACTGTTCCACGTTATCGGAACCGGAATATCAACAATCAGAGCCGACTTTACGGACCGGTTAACTGTCGGTTCGACGACTTCGTCAACCGTCGCGGCAAAAATGAATACTTGTGAGAGAAGAATTAATAGTGTCACTTTATTATACTTACAAGGCCGAATTTTGGAGTTAGGAGAAGAAACAGCGAGCGGCGGACGTTAGTCCGCCGGTACAAAATGTAGGTTATAGGTGAGCAGGTGAGCAGGTGAGCAGGTGAGCAGGTGAGCAGGTGAGCAGGTGAGCAGGTGAGCAGGTGAGCAGGTGAGCAGGTGAGCAGGTGATTCGAAATTATCTGAAGTAATACTCCTATCTCCTATCTTCTAACTTCTAACTCCTTAAAAACCGTGAACGGTTATCTTAATCCAACAAACTTCGTAACTGTTCTTTACGCTTTTGGGTTGTTTCTTCGCGGAGCGATTCTTGGCCTTTGATTATTTCTCGAAGCATTTCAATTGCTTCGTTGAACGTTTCCATGCTAACCATTTGGTCTCGAATGGCCGCCATTTTTGTCAAAATCTTGTCAAGCTGCGAAATCGCCCGATCTCGCTGTTTCAGTATCTCCGGTCTGGCAGTCTGGTCCCGCTTTTCAATTGCTTGCGTGAAATCGCCTAAAATCTGTTCAAATTCGTAAAAATCACGTTCAATCAGCGTTTTTATCGGTTCCATTATCTGGTTGTCGATGCGCTGCTGCTGGTCGGGCGTGAAAATCTGGTTGTTCACCATTTCCTTGCGAATACTCGAAAAACCGGCGTTTATTCCCTGCAGTTCGTACTTTTCCTTTTCCGAATCTCGAATAGCTCTTGAAATACCGTAATTTCCGGCAGCCGCCTGTTCGTCTGTAATTCGGTCAAATTTCGGCTTCTTGGGCTCAAGGTTGTTCTTGTTCTCGTCGCTTTTTTCTGGTGTCGCGTTTTCCGAATTATCTTCAGTTTTATTCGCAGAAGTATTTCCCGCAGTATTTTCCTCTTTGTTCTCAGTGTTGTTGCCGTTATTGCTGGAAGTATTTTCGGTGTTTTCGTCCGACGACTTTTTCTCCGCATCTTCCGGCGCAGCAGGAAATGAAATGTCCGTGATAATTGACCGGGTTCTTCGTACCTCGTCGATTAAGGCCTCGAATCGTTGACGCAGGCCGATTTCCCGGGCTTCAAGGATTCCTTTAAGTTGTTGTGCTGAAACAATTTCGAGATTCCAACGGTCTCCAACCGCCACGTTTCCCGTTGAGCCGTTGAGATTATACGTGTCGGTTGCCTCAACGGTTAACATCAGCCTGTCACCCGGCTGTAATAGTAACTCCGCAACGGAAAATTCACAGCTAAGTGGCTGGTTCGTGATTGTTCCATTTAGCTCGGCAATTTTTATACTTCCTTCCCCACTGGGTGATGTATTCTGGTTTTCAGCAGATTCGTCTTCTTTTCCGTTTCCACTTTCCGATTCGTTTTCTTTTGTGTTTTCGGCTTTGTTTTTTTCGTCCGGTTTGCTTTTCGTTGAAGAATATCTAAAATCAATTTTTGCCAAGCCGTTATCATCAGTTGCGTTGCCTTGTACCGGTAACAACGCAATTGGTGTGATTGCGGAACCGATTCCGTCCAATTTAGCCAACACGCTCGGAGACTGGTCCTTTAAAAGTTCCAAGTCGAGCCTGATCGGTTTGCGGTTTTTGATACCAAAATCGTCTTCAATTGTCCACTCTAAAAAAGTGTCGGCACGTAAATCATCAATTTGAGCGAAAATCGTTTCGTTTTCCAGCTTTTCAACATTCCGGGCCTGTTCGCCGTTTCGAGAAACAAGGGCAGATGTAATCGGTTTACTTGCCGTTAATTGTATTTCGACCTGCGTTCCTTCCGGTATCAAAG
>JBOFQC010000327.1:0-3263 GCA_051660725.1 Thermoguttaceae bacterium | reverse complement strand
CAAATGCCACTGCCACACGGTCAAACGTCGCATCTTTTTTAGCGTATTGGAGAAAACCGATTGTATAGGCAAAACATAGCAAGTCGCTCATGTCTGCTTCGAGACCTCGAATACCGCTGGTTCCAAATTTCACGCCGCTTGTTGCCATGAGTTCATGAATCGCTGTTTTCGTCATACGAGTATATGCTTTCGTGTAAATGGTTTAGAAAAGAGGCAATGTCGTTTTCGTTCACGGATATTGGTTTGGACTCAAAATTGAATGTTTGGCCTCGTTTCGCTTTGCGAAACAATTAAGCACTGCGCAGAAAGCGGTTGTTTCGGTCAGCGAGCCGCCGATGTCAATCGGCAGGTGAATTGAAAAAATTACCGCGATCAAAATCGATATTTTGTCGCCGTTTTCAGTATATTTGGCAAAACTTATTTTTTTACTGCTTTTTAGGAGTCAACTGGAGTCTTATTGATTGTGCGATAAATGAAGTCTGTGTACCAAAAAGGACCAATTGATTCGAGAGGAATTCCCTGAAAAACAAGCTCATCCAGAGCACGAATTGTTGTAACATTTCCGTCTGAATCGCGGTTTAATATCCAAACTTCTGTCGGGTCCATGTAATCAATGAAACTATTTTGGTGCGAAGTAATGAAAAATTGCGATCCGCCCACTTCAAGTGAATAACGTCGCATTTGCATAACTAGCGATTTCATTTGATTCAGGTCCATGTACATTTCAGGGCCTTCCATGCCAACAAGTGGAACCGGCATCGGGTCTTCAAGCAAAAGGAGATTCGTGAAAAGTCTAAGAGTGCCTTCACTAATCTGATTTGCGTAAAATGGGCGCGAATGTCCAGGAAGATGAAAAAGGAGATGAATGCGACCTGCCTCTGTTCGTTCGTAAGTTACCTTATCGACGTTTGGAATGCGCTGCCCAATAATATCAAGAATACCATCCAACTCATATTTGTGTTTTTCTTCCATTCGCTTAAATTCATTTAGTAATCGCATTGGCTTTGTAAATTTATGCGAAATCGGAATAAGTCCTGATGAATTGTCGGGTGTAAAATAGGAAAGATGAAAATTAGCGAGTATTCGTTTCAGTTGCGGAACATCAAGCAAATCTTCGAAATCGCCAAGTGCCGCAAGTGCCAAATGTTTTTGATCAATTTCTTGTATTCTTTTTAGCTCGTTGTTTTGTGAACCCGGCCAGGGAGCAATTTGCCTGATTTGTCTTTTTCCATTTTGAAAGAGAAGAACCGGTTTTGCTTTTTCTTCGGGATTGTCGCTTCGATAAACCAATGCCTCCATTTCGACAAATGGAGCAAGTGTACTCGGATGACGATTGATACTGACGGCATAAGTCAGTGAAGGTTGTCCAACACAGGGGCGATATACCACACCAATACAAACTGGCCCGTCTGCCTGGTAATTGTGAATTGATTCGAAGCCTCCGCGAATTGATGTGGCTTCGGCGACTCCGAGAGTCAGACAGTCCGCCAAAAAGGCGAACGCTTCGAGAATACTACTTTTGCCGCTTCCGCTTTCGCCAATAAATACTGTCAGTGGAGTTAGGTCATACGGAGATAAATCAATTTCTTCGTCAATAACCAACGCTTGCTGAAAACTAGACCCAAAAGATATCTGTTTGATGGCTCTGAAGTTTTTTATCCAAAAACCAATGATGACAGGAAGTGTTTGCGCTTTGTTCATGAAGTAAACCAGTTACGCCCCCAAAAGGGGTGAAAGTTATGGATTGTTTCGGCAAAATAACAGTTCATTGTATCAATTTTTCGAGACTTCGTCAACTCCCCCCGCAATTCATGTCACGTTTTGATGGTTTGACAAAATTTAGCAAAATCCTTTTTAGTGCATTGACAAAAAACAAAAAAAAGTGGAAAATAAGTAAATATGTTATTCGGGGTTTAGCACGCTTTCGCTTTGCGAAACAATTAAGCACTGCGCAGAAAGCGGTTGTTTAAGTTTATATTGTTGCTGATATACTGCAAACGGAGCAAAATTGGATGTTTAGCCAGCTTTCGTAGAAAGCTGTTGTTTCACAAAAACAAGCTTTGTAAATTGAATCGGAACGAGAGGTTTTTATGAATCATTTTTATGCCGGCCTGTTTTACGGAGGAGTATCGCTTCTTTCGTTATTGGTGGCAAATGAGAGCGAATTTCCGATGCTAAGAGCATCAGAAACGGTGACTATTGGAAAACCGATTGTCATTTCAACGACGGTTCTGTCTGAACGCATCCTTTCGACGGTTCCTGCTGGGACAATTCACTCTGGATTGTTTTCTTCAAAAGTCGTTCCAGAAAATCGAATTGTAGAATCGTTAAAACCGCTGATTGTGCCAGAGACTGTCGCTAAAACCGCTGTTCATTCGGAAGTTCTTGTTGAAGCAGACCAGACAGTGTCAAACGACCAGACGGTGTCAAATGACAATCGGTCTCCAATAAAACATATTGAAGAGCAGGAAAAGGTTTTTGTTACAAAGCCGCCACTGAATGAAATTAGCGTGCGCACGCCGCCACCAGTGCCGATAAATGACTTACGGAGTTCGGAATTGGTGAATGAAGCATTACCAAATAGATTTGAAGTGGGGGGCTTAGACCGTTTAGACAGTATTTTTTCGATGCCGCTTCCGCTTCCGAATGGAATAGAAACGAAGCGATTGCAACAAAGAGACTTTTTGGAGCAGACAGACAAAGAAGTGGTTCGTGGACAAAATCGGACGGATGCTGCATCGATATTAAGTACGCGGCCTGGTCCACCGGAGGGTCCTATTGACGCATCAGAAATCGATCCACGATTACTGGTTCAGGAGGTGGTGGGAAAAGAGGTGATTGAAGATATTGAGTCTGAGTCTAAGCAGGAGAAAGGAAAACCGGTGCGACGTGAGTTGAAGGCGGACACGAATGGAACGCTTCTTTTATCGACGATAGTATCGACGGTATTATTATGTTTTTCGGTATTTATAGCTTATGATTATCGGCAGCGATGGATGCAGGCATTATTGAACCAGAATGAGCGATATTCACTTGGTTTTGGCGACGACGGATGTGAGATGGAGTGGGAGGTGGTGCGGGATCAGATAGGGATTTGGGGACATCAATTCGAGGTTGGGAGGCTATGAGGGAGTATTTTCGGTTTTTTTTCCAGTGATGCCAGAAGGCGAGCCGCCGGCGTTTCGAGCCGGTGCATTAGCACCGGAATTTGTTTGGCGAGTTTGTTTGGCGAGCCGCCGGCGTTAGTCGGCGGTTATTTGGCG
>JBOFQC010000326.1:0-3172 GCA_051660725.1 Thermoguttaceae bacterium | reverse complement strand
CGCAAAATATGTTCACCAACAATTCCACTTATTTCTGTTGGTCTCAGACCGGACTCGAGAAAGCCGGAAGAAAGAAATTCGAAAATTCCGACCAAGTCTTCCTGTGAGTTTTCGACTGGAGTGCCGGTAAGCGCCCAATTACGTTTACGTGGAATTGCCCGAGCTGCTTCGGAAGTTACGCTGGATTTGTTTTTTATCCGTTGTGATTCGTCGAGTACAACCAAATCGAACATTGGGCCGCCCATATTCCGTGGGCAATCGTAGTATTCTCTGTCACGGTGCAAAAGTTCGTAATTTGCAATTCTGACAGGCACCCCTTCCAATTGCCAGAGCCATTTACGCCGGTGCGGTCCCCCTTCAATAACTTGCACGTTTACTTCAGGTGCCCAGAAGTCGAACTCCCGTTTCCAGTTGGTTACAAGCGGTTTCGGACACACGAATAAAACGTTTTTCACTTCCCCGGCTCGTAAAAGCAAGCGAACCGTTGTAATCGCCTGCATTGTTTTACCGAGTCCCATTTCGTCGGCGAGAATCGCAAAGTGCGCCCCGTATAAAAACGCGATTCCGGCCCGTTGGTACGGAAATGGTTCAAACGGCATTTCCAACGTCGGAAGTGCAAGAATCGATTCGAGCGGCGGCTGTAAAATGTAATTCAGTCGGTCTTCAATTTTAATCGCATCCGGCGGAATACGGAACCGAGTAAGTGTGTTTTCATTTTTCTCAACTGAATCGGTTTGATCCGTCAAGTCATTTACACCATTACCAATTTGCGGCACGAAACTCAAGTCCGAATCTGTTTGCCCGGAAGACGAAACATCAAATGGGGGTTCCAGCTCGTCGTTTTCGAGAGTTTCGTTACTGACTAATTCGCCGTTTGAGTTCTCGGGAGTGTTTGGAGATTCTTCGTCTTGAAAAATCGAAACGCTCCCGGATTGCGTATTTTGTTTACGTTTGTTTTTTTCTTCGACTAAAGAAGCGGCTGAATCGCAAGGTGGCGGAACAAAGAAGAAACTACGCGATTTTAGTCCAAGTCGATTAGAAATCGCTTGTACAGGTAAAGAAACCACTTTCACTTCGTTACGTACCGGAATTCCACTAGAACGGACTTCAATTTCGATTTCCCGTTCTAGTGCACGGTTCCAACCGGTAACAAACGGCTCGACATTTATTGTGAAATCGGTTATCGAAAGCATTTACGTGGAAAGGTAAAACAAATAAATCGAGCCGCCTTTGTTTGCTGGCGGATAAAAAGTGATAAGTATTAGACGTTAGACTTTAGACGTTAGATAAATTTCGAATTGCATGTCTCTCTTTTAAGCAGCAGATTTTTGGGCTTCTTCCAGTGCGAGGACAATTCTTGTGAACGGCTCGGTAAAATCTAGCAATTTGGCAAACAGGGATAATTGCTCAGATATTTCGGTTACGCCCTGTTCATTTTCAACGGGGAGCCAGAGTTTAGCGTTTGCGTTGATTGGCGAATCTGGGCAAGTTATTTCTTTCCATTTTGTCGGGTTCAAGCCAACTACACTTTTTATTGGATGTAATTGTGCCTGACCATTTTCAGATTCGTCATAATCATTATTTTTTTGCTGGTCTTTTACCAGAACAACGGGAACTTGAACAAAATCTTGAGCGGCGAGAACTTCAGGGGTGTCTGTTATAACGTATAAAACCGGTGATTTTGCTTTCCGAATTAAAACCTGCGCGATTTGTTCGCCGTAAAGATACGTTTTAAGCGTGTTACCGAACAGAATTTCTTGGGCGCGATTCGCTCTGACAGGGGCTGTACAGTGAAACTCGACTGGTCTGCCGACTGGATTCAGAATTAAATAACCGCCGACCAAGCCAAACCGGACATGATCGATGACAGTTATAAAACCTAAATTTTCTTCTTTTTCTGAACCGGTCACGGACATAAAGCACACTAAATTACTATTGTTTTGTCAGTACGCACAATAAGACCCTATACGAAAATCGGGTATTACCGCTTCTTTCTTTAGTAATGAAAAGATTGTTAAAGTTTACCAAGTTGATAAAACTGATGTCGTACCCAACACAAGATAAATTTTTAATAAATTCCAATTTATTAAGGCTTCAGGCTTCAGCAGCTAGCCACAAACGTCAGTTCGCGGGTAAGGTAGGCGACTTTCTCCGAAAGTCGCTCAAGTTTCGGGGAAACTGAACTACCTATACAAAATTACCGCATAATTATCCTGAATCTCCGTAATGGCGCAGTTTTATTCAATTCAATTTTCGTGAGCAGGTTTCGTTAACGGCATATTGAGCTTGATTTTCCTTTGGATTCCGATTAAACTTACGCGCAGTTTGGACACAGAATCCGGTTGAAAACGGCACGTTTTGACTTACATCGTAAACAATTTTATTTCGTTCAAAGCCAAAATCTTTACCGGCAACTGAAAAAAGTATACATTTTCGAATTTGGTGCAACATGTCGCAAGAGCTGATATATACATCTGCCCCACGTGGGCTTTTGCCCGGTACAAGTGGGTTTTGTACTGTAGCACGAACTTCAGACATGTCGCCAACTTTAGCGGGTTATTTAGAGTCGTTAAGTGGTTACAGGCATTTGTTTCCTCCGCAAAGTGAGAATGCGGCTTTGAATCCAGTTGCATTTTCTCACGGTATTGTTCGTATCGGACAAAGTTCGTATCATATTCTTTCACGCGTGGCAAGTGCCGGTCTTGATCACACGAAACGAAGTAATAACATTGCGCACCACATTATTCTCCGGGAAAACGAGCTTAGTTCATGCGGGCCGGCATGGATTCTTTCGCAGCCGAATCTTTTTTTAACACAGTGGAACTCGCCTCCCAAAGAAATTACTGAATCTCGTATTTTACCGTCCGGAAACGTAAAACCCCAAAAATGCGTGTTATGGGAAAGGTTTGCCGGTGACGCAGGCTGGGGTGGCGTGCTTGCCGAAACAGCAATGAATTCGAGACCAGTCTGTATTCTGTTCAAACCGGGTACTGACCTTTTGCCGCTAATTGCCGAGTCAATTGCACTTTTGCCGGAAAAATTAAGATGGAAATCTACGTTCTGCACTTATTTGACCGAGTTACCGTCCGGTGTCGCATGTCAATGGAAATGCGTTCTCGGCGGTACGGCTGAGTCGCTCACAATTCGTGCCGCTCGTGGCACTCTCGTTATT
>JBOFQC010000325.1:0-8084 GCA_051660725.1 Thermoguttaceae bacterium | reverse complement strand
AAGGGATTTTCGGCAAGGGCACTTCGGAAGGTAAGGCGTGGTATCGAAAAATGGAGGCAACATTGTTGTCGTATGAGGATGGTGCCATACGAGTTATACGGTCATTGGAGTATTTTTTGAAGCATTACGAGTATCAGGAAACTGCTTGTAAACTGATTACGGGTTGTCTAACATTTATGCGAAATAATTGTCATCGAATGGAGTACAAACGATTTCGTGACAATGGTTGGCCGATTGGTTCGGGTCCGGTGGAGGGAGCGTGTAAAAACTTGGTGAAAAAGCGAATGTGTCAAAGTGGTCAGCGTTGGAGTCTGGCTGGTGGTCAAGCGGTGTTGAGTCTTCGGACGATAGTGAAATCGTCTCGTTGGGAGGCGTTTTGGATCGTTTACAAACAGCATACTAGCCTTGCCCAGCTTGCCCAGCCAACGTAAAATCAAAGTCGCACCCAAAAAAAACGTCCACCCATGACCGAAGCCCGAAAACCATAGTCACCGCCAACGGTCCGGCAACTCTTTACCGGCGTAGACGTCGTTGCATTTCCTGTAAAAGCAGTTCTTTTCCCGTTGAAGCATCTCTCGGCTTGGACACGGGTTATACCGAGGGCTTAAAACGTCTTGTCGGACGAAGCGTTGGCTTTTGGTCGTATCGACTCGCTGCCGACAATCTGCAAGAGTTCTGCGGCATGCGCTTGTCTCACACGCTTCTTGGCGATCTTGCTCAAAAGACCGCCGGTGAAATCGCCGCCAAACTTCCGAACCGACATGATTTTCGAGATGATTTTCAGAAGGCTGAGGGAGAAGTCGAATTCACGGTGGACGGCACTTGTATCAACACCCGTGATTCCGAGGGAAAACCGGAGTGGCGGGAAATGAAAGTGGGGCTCCTATCCAAACGTCCGTGCGGTGAGAGCGCGACACCCTTGGAATGGGATAGTCGGGAATTGCCTGGGTTTTCAATCGTGTCAGCGTTTGCTGCCTTGGAAAACAAGGAGGAATTTCAAGAGCGATGCCAAGCGGAATCTCGTCGCCTCGGGGTGAACGGAGTGGCTTCGGCGTTGGGAGACGGCGCGTTGTGGATATGGAGCCTTGTTTTATTCGTGTTCGGCACAACGGCACAGTGCCTTGACATCTACCATGCCTTGGAGCACATCGCGGCTTGCGGCAAGATATTATACGGAAATGGTCTTGGATTTACGAAATGGTTGGATCGAATGCGTCTGGTGTTGTTATCTGAAGGGTTTGCGGGAATGGACCGCGAGTTGTCGTCGTTGTTGGCGTCAGGAGAATTGTCGCTTTGTCATTGCGTCGCGGTCAAATCGTTACACAAATACCTTGAGCGAAATCGTGAGCGTTTGGCTTACTGCGAACGTTTGGCGTTGGGCCGCGCGATCGGCAGCGGGCAGGTTGAGGGGGCGTGCAAAAACCTAGTTGGACGGCGGTTGAAGCAGACGGGTTCCTTTGGCGAGTGGACCGAGCGAATCGCTTGGCGGTCATCTGCTCTCTCCTTTACTCCGACCAATGGAAGCCGTACTGGGAAAATTCCCCGTAAATTTTTACACACCCCTAAGCCAGTGATGGTTTAACCGGAAACCACTGACCCATACCCTCTCATGTCTTCATCTCGCAGCGTCAATAGCGCTATATCCGCATCGTTTCGATGCACTTGCATCGTTTTGATGCAAGTGTGTCATTTTGCAACATTATTTTGCCGAGCCTTAAACTCAATCACATACAACATTTATCTAAATCATAGGTTCTCTTATGCTTATTTTTTGGCAAAATAAGCATTAAAAAGTGTTTGTGTTTGTTTTTGCTCGCTTTGGCACGCAATTTGCATAATATAAAAATATCAGCAAGAGCTGAGTAAGATTAAATAAGATTAAAGTATAATCTGAAAAAAATAAACAATCACGAAAATTCAGACTAAGGAGGAAAAAATCATGAGAGGAACAATTATAAGCAGTATAGCAATTTTGTTTATAACCGCAGTAGCATCTGTCTCGCTTGCGGAAACAATGAATATTACCGGACAAGGCATGTATTCATTAGAGGGGACTATTACTAACGCTAAAGATCAGCAATCTAAATTTGTAAATGTGGCTCCTCAAATGTTAACTGATTCGTTAACAGGTGACCAATTTATAGGATTTTGCCTTGACCCATTTGTGTCCTTTAACAACGGCGCAAATGATAGTGGTAACCAGTATTTTTCAGCACCATTTCAGAGCGACATTTTAAGCACAGAACAAAAATCAATGATTTCTACGGTGCTTGGATATACTCTTGCACGTGCAGTTGATTTTACTAACAATACAATAAAAAATGAGACACTTGCATCTGCTATTCAGGCGGCAATATGGGAGATCATTTCAGAAACCAAAAATCCAGATGCCAACCCAATAACAACAGGTGATTTTGTTTTCGCCTCTCAAAATAACAATGCTTATATTACAACGGCTAATAAGCTTATTGAGGCTCTTTATTCAGATAACATCCCCTTCTTTAAAAGCTTTGATGATTTGGGCTACGAATATACTGATTATGAATTAACGGTGTTATACACGGGTACAGACCGTACAACAAGCCAAACCATGTTAATTTTCGCTCCACGAGCATTAATGGAAGAAGAGTCATCTAACACAACTCCAGAACCGGCAACGCTTGCGATACTTGGTCTTGGATTATGTGGGCTTCCTTTTGCAAGACGTTTTCGTAGAAAGTAAGAGAATTTAATATTATTTGATTGTTTGAAAATAAATAAACAGCGAAGCGTAAAAGTTTCGCTGTTTTTTTACGCGCACGATAGTTAGCTAATAGGACAGGTCCTGTAGAACATTTTGGCATAAAAAAATTAGAATGCCTTGGAGATCAATTGGTTAAACCAGCAATCAGGCGAGCAAACTATCTACTTTACTCATTTTGCGCAGCGTTTACCAGCTGGCTATATTTGCTGCGTTAATCCGGAACTTTACTTCCCTGCTTGCATGTGATTCAACTGCAGCATTGCGTTCTCAAAATCATATTCTTCAATGAGTTCTTTCAATCGAGACAAATTTTCATTGATCGACTCACCGTATTCGTACTCAGAAAGTTCGGCGATTCCTTCCATCGCCATTTCTCCCTCAAACGCATCCAAAGCCGACCGGATTTTTGAAACCATAAATTCAAAATGTTCGGGATTTCCCTGTTTCTTTTGAACTTCGCAACCCTTTTCAATCTCAGTAAATATCTCGGTCAAGTCGCTGCCAAGCTGTCGCAGTTCACCAATAAACGCAGGTGTCCGTTTTTGGCAAACTACGAAATCACCTTCTTTTGCTTCCCGTTCCAGTTTCGCCGCCTCGGCAGCGAGCGACTCGTAACCCATTCCAAGCAAGGCTCCTTTTATTCCGTGAATTTCAATGGCATACGAGTTGACATCCGTGTCGCCCAAATATCGCTCCAGTTTTTCAATATGCACTGCCGCTTTACGACCCAGCATTTTAAGCGACGAAATGTATGTTTTCCAGTTTCCACCAGTGCGAACCAGTCCGAGCTGAACATTCAAGTCGGGAATTTTTTCAACAAGTTTTGCTTTAAGCGTCGCGGCTGATTCGTCAAATTGTTCAGCACCAACCAATTTTTGTGACGTTTCAAACGTATATTTTTCTTCCGGTAATAATTCGATCAGCACACGATTTAACTCGTTTGTATCAATCGGTTTTGAAACGAAAGCGTTCATTCCAGAAGCAAGGAACATTTCTTCGGCACCTTGAACTGCGTTTGCTGTAAGTGCAACAATCGGCAAGGTTTCAAACTGTTCGCCGAGTAAACGAATCTGTTTCGTCGTTTCAATTCCATCCATTTCCGGCATCATGTGGTCCATGAATACAATGTCGTAATCATTCTTCCGTACCATCCGAATCGCATCGTGTCCTGAAAGAGCGGTGTCAATCTCCACGCCGAGCAAATTGAAGATTCCAGAGGCGACATTCAAGTTGATTTCATTGTCGTCCACAACCAAGATTTTTACCGAGAAATCAATCGTCAACGCTTGTACTGCGTCGGAAATTTTTATTTTTTTCGGGTCGCCAATTTGCTTCGGCATAACGAAAGTAAACGTCGTGCCTTCTCCATAAACACTGCTGACAGATATAGTTCCGCCCATAAGTTCCACGATGCTTTTGCAAATACTCAGCCCCAGACCGGTGCCTTGCGCATGAGCAGTATTCTGTTTGTCCACCTGCATGAACGCATCGAACAATTGGGGTAAATCGTCTTCCTTAATACCGATTCCGGTGTCCGTGATGTCAAAACGGAGTTGATCACCACGATCAGTAATCGTGAGTGTTGCTCCGCCTTTCTTCGTAAATTTCAAGGCATTGCCGAGCAAATTCCAGAGGATTTGTTTTAATCGCACATCGTCTCCGTACAAAAATTCCGGCACATCGCCGACTTTATGTAATTCGAGCGTGAGTCCTTTATTTTGGGCGATGAACCAGAGTGTACTCGTGACGTTATCGAGCAGTTCGTGGAAATTGTAATGCTTCGGTACAAGTTCCATTTTTCCTGCCTCAAGCTTGGAAAAATCGAGTAAATCGTTGATAATGGTTAGCAGTGTATCCGCAGAGCGTTTGATGTCAGCGACGTAATTTTGTTGTTTCGGTGTCAACAATTCACTCATCAGGATTCCAGACATTCCGACAATCGCATTCATTGGTGTGCGAATTTCATGCGACATATTGGCGAGAAACTTCATTTTTATCTCGGAGAGTGCTTCGGATTTTTCAAGTTGTTTTCGCTCTCTCAGATCACGAACATAACCAGCAATAACAGGCTTTTCATTGAGTATTTGACTGATGAAAGTAACTTCAACAGGAATTTCATCATCTTGTTTGTTTTTTGCCATACACTCAAAAACAACGCGACCACTTTGAAGTACTTCGTTAATTTTTTTCTGTAGAAAAACTTTTGATAATTGCCCTTGAGGCTGAAATTTTGGCATTATCTGCGCACAATTTGTAATGAATTCATCTTTATTTGACATTCCAAACAGCCTTAGAGCTTCTTGATTGCAATCGATAAGTCCTGTCTCAGGGTCCCGTAGCGTACAACAGATCGGAGTTGAGTCGAACATAAGCCGAATTCTCTCATTTGCATGTTCAACTTCTGTTTGTAAAGTTTTTTCCTCGGTCAGGTCCCGGCAGCTGCTTACAAGAAGTTTTTCATCTCCAACCTGAACACATGTAATTGTAATTTCCGTTGGAATCAGCGTTCCGTCGCTTCTTTGGTGCATCCACTCAAAGCGTTTGAATCCTTTTTCATAAGCTTCCGAGGTGTGTTCGTGTGCATATTCTTTTGAGAGTCTTCCGTTTGGCTGATACTCCGGCGAAAAATCATAAAATTTGTTCCTGTATTCCTCAAAACATGCAATTTTCATCATATTGCATTGAGTTTGGTTACACCCGAAACAATGAAAATCTTTGTCGAAAATTGAGACACCAATTGGAATGGCATCAAGCATAACCGATAAGCGTTGCTGTGCATCATCAGCTTCTTTTTTCAGAGCTTTTTCTTCCCGTAAATCACGAGTACAACTTACGATAAGATGCTCATCGCCGAATTTCACCAGCTTCATGGTGATTTCGACCGGAATTTGCGTTCCGTCGAGATGTTGGTGTATCCACTCGAATTTTGTGTATCCCGTTTTATATGCGACCTGAACATGATCCAAGGCATCCTCGAAAGATTCACGTCCGTTTGCTTGAAATGGTGGTATCAGGCTTGTGCGGAAATACTTCTTATATTCGGCAAGGTTTTTGACACCAAACATGCTCGCTTCTGTTTGATTGCACTCCTTAAAATTTAGTTTGTCGTCATGAATCACGACTCCAACGGGAATTGAGTCCATGATTTGTCGCATCCGATTTGCGGATTCTTCTGAAGCAATCATTTGCTGTTCGGCTTCTTTCTTTGCGTTGATTGCATCCTCTTTTTGCTGTCCCATCCGGATTACCAAACGGCGGAATAAAATAATAATCGCCGCTATAATCACAACCTGTGTTAGGAATTGAATTATCAACCCGGAAGAAAAAATACTTTGGTAATCTTTAAATTGTACGTCCGATTGAAGTTGATATTGTCCAAAAAATTTGGTCATATTGGCCGCAATATCATCAAGATATTTTTGGTACGCCTCACCGTAAAGTTCACGGGCTACAAATTGTTGGACAGTTTCGCCTTCAATTGGAGCAAGTGGACCGGAAACGATTTGACCGAGACGAACCGAATCCATTGCCTGAACTTCGTATTTCACAAGAATGTCGCTTAGTTCCTCAGCATGCAAAAAGAGCATTTTTTCATCTTCGCTTAATCCAATAGCTCGAAGTATTTCGCAGTGAGAAATTCGTTTGCGATCAAAACGACTGGAAATTGCGCCACTTAGATAATTCGGTCTTTCAATTTCGCCGCGACTCCATTTGAGCGAGTCAATGTATTTATCGTAATAGGCTTGTTTTTCAGTTGCACAGTATGCACGTGCATATCGAGTCAAATCGCTTGACAATGCCCGAAACTCCTCGGCAAGCAGAGTAGCCAAATACCGCTTGTTTTCCTCGTCAACGATCATTTTAATGGCGTACCGTTCACGAAAGTTAATTATAAATAGAAACAGAAACAGCACCACTACCAGCATGATAATGGTGCCACCTTGTATTTTGCGTACAGGATTTTTCATCGGCAATTCAATAATATAATGTGTTTAGCAGTGTCGTATTCAACGTGTAGAAAAAATAGAGTCCAATTTCGCCCAAACCGCCTCTTCATTGCAAGGTTTGACCAGGAAATCGGTTATGCCGAGTTCAAACGCTTTTGTAACATAATCGGCAGTGGCGTTGGCTGTCAGAAAAATAATCGGTGCGATTTTACGTTTCGCTCTGATCGCTTCGACAAGTTGAAATCCATTCATCTTCGGCATATCAATATCAAGAATGAAAACGTCCGGGATGTTCATTTCCAGAAATTTCAGAGCCGCTTCGCCGGAAACGACGCCATAAAATTTGCATCGGTCACCGATAATCGCTTTTAGAGAGGCGAGACTTTGTGGTATGTCATCGACAGCGAGAATTATTCGTTTTCGCGATGAATTATCGGCAATTATGTCGGTTTTTAGATCGGCAAGAGCCTTGATTGCTTTGTCAAATTCAAACTCCTTGATGAACAACTTAATCTGGTCGAGCTTGTTTTCAAGTCCGATTCGCTCCAGTTTGGCAACACAATCTGAGCTTTTTTCGCCATCAAAACTTTCCAGTGCCTGTTGGAGTTGCGTAAGGAGATACTTTTGTTGTTGCTCATCCTCTTTGCCGGAACTTGTTGATCCAGCATCTTTTTGAGCTTGATGTTGTGCCATTTGAATGGCAATTGAAAATGCGATAATATCGGAAAGTAATTTTTCCATATAGTGGATACAATTTTCCGGACCGCGTACTTCATTGTGTTTTAGAATGTAATCGCAATTACTTTCCAGCTTGAACGCTCCGCACGAATGCAGTGCCGCTTTGATTTTCTGAAGTTGCCGCTTGATACGTTCCGAGTCGGCTGAAAAAAGATCAAGCCGCAGCATTTCGGAGTTGTTTCGCCCATATTCAGCGAAGCGATTCAAATTTTCGCACCAAAGAGCCGCTTGGGCATCTGACATTTCGTTTGGCGGCTCAATCAGCCCGGAAGCCGCCAAATTATCGAGAAGTATTTTTGAGGTTGACATGTTAAAGTATTATTTAGTGTTTATCAAATGGAACTTTACTTCCCGGCTGTTTTTTTACGTTTTTTGACCAATGCGGCCACCTTTTGTTTCATTACTCGGCCCGGTTTGAAGCCGACAACAGTTTTGGCCGGAACTTTGACTTTTTCACCGGTCATAGGATTTTGGGCAATTCTTGGAGGGCGGTGCCTGACCTCAAACACACCGAAGTTGCGCAGCTCGATCCGGCCTGTCTCTACAATTGTTTCAGTTATTACATTCAGCGTTTCCTGAACCATTTGTTTGGTAACAGTTTGCTTAATGTTTAAGCGTTCCGCAACGGTTTTAATTATGTCTAGCTTGTGAACCAT
>JBOFQC010000324.1:0-2113 GCA_051660725.1 Thermoguttaceae bacterium | reverse complement strand
CGGGATATTGCACTTTTTTCAATCCCCCCTGCAGGGGGGATTGAAACCTCCCCAAACAATCATCAACACGCAGCCATTGTCGTCCTTTTGCCGTCCTACACAACCCCGTCTGTGAACAGATAACCAATATACAAGCCCTGTAAACGATTCCGCTCGAAATCGTTAGACGGGCGAGTTTAGGAAGAACTCGAAACCGGTATCTTTTTTTTCATGCGGCATCAATGATGCAGTGTGAGTTGTGTTCCTTCATACTTTCAGAAAGGATGAGTATTACAGAATTACTTACTCGCAATGAGGTTGCGACAATGCTTGGTTTCAAGCAAAACACGATCGCCAAATGGGCCATGACCGGAGCGAATCTCCCAGTTGTCAAGATCGGTAGAGCAGTGCGTTATCGTCGAGAAGACGTAGAAGATTTGATTAAGCGGTCCACAACAGGGGCATCGCAAGGTAAAAATGCGGAAAGTCGTCGGTCGTAATGATCGACGGCTTTAACAGAGACTGATGAATTAGGTATAGGACAACGATTATTTCAAATCACAATGAAAGACACAATGATTGCAAATGACGAACTTTTGACAAACGCAACAACTGCGTTCGATGGTACCGAAAAAACGGAAGAAAAGAAGGGCGATGTCCAAAATCACGAGGACACGGACATGAGCAACACCGCCAGCACTGTTGGTACAACTTCCAAAGTGGATCGTTATACCGATAAGATCGAACCGATCCAGAAAAGCAATCGCAATACAGAACTGCATCGAAGAGGGCTTTGCCTTCGAGGCAAATACGGATTGGTTGGTCATGCGCTCGAAGCGGCACTCCAAAAGATCAACCAGAAAAAATGTACGCCGCCGTTGCAGAAAGACGAGGTAAAGACGATTTGTCGGAGCGTCGACAAATCCAAAGTCATGCCCGGACAGTCGGGCACTGGCGGCAATGGAGCGAAAGGCAAGAGGAGAACATCCGCGCCGGTCTATCGAACCGTGAACGTAATTTCCGTTTCGGACGTTTCCATCCCTGTTGCCAACCTGCTGGACCAAGAGGTCAGCACTTATGATAACTGCCTCGCAAACATGCCGAGTGGGACATATACCATCGACGCCATGTTGGAAGCGTTCAAGACCGACAAGGAGATAAACACACAAATAATCGCAATACGCACCGAGCAGGACAAGGAGCGGCGTAGCGAACTGAAGAAGAAACTCCCCGCCGTTGTTTTCGGAAGCAAACCGCAGGCGGCTCGCAGCAACGACGCCTGTGCCGCGAACGGGGTACTGTGCCTAGATTTCGACTGTATCTCGGCGAACGAATTGGAGTCGGCGAAACAAGCGATTGCAGCGGTTCCCTATGTTTTTGCCGCCGGACTGTCGGCATCGGGGGGTGGTCTCTTTGCGCTCGTTCACTACGAAGGTACTCCAGACCTGAAACCCTTGCTCGCTGCGATGCAATCCGATTTTCTCTACGAAATCGATAAGAGTCGAAGTGATCTGTGTGGCCTGCGATATGCTACATTCGACGAAAATCTCATCATCAAGGATGAAGTTTTCTCGGCAATCCTGACCGAGCGGCAGGAACCGGTTGACGATATTGAACCACTTGGGGAGATCGTCCGTTGCGGCGTCGAATCCCTAGACAATATCCTCGCCAAAATTGAAGCCATTGATTGGGTATCGTATTACACTGCGGGAAAAGGGGGTGAAATCAAACCGCCTAGTGAGCGAGATTATCTCTTGCGGACAGTCGAACGGGTGTTGGACACGGCAGACAAAGAAGATACGCCACTGCTGAACCGCAATGGTTGTATCCATTATTTTACAGGAACACATTATAAGCAGGTACTCGATGATGAACTTGGAAATTTCCTCATTGAGGCCGCCATTCGGTGTGGCGTTCCGCGCGACGTGGCTGTGTATCACCTCTTCGTAGACAAGATCGTGAAGCAATTCATGATCAACTCCGCTCGGCACAATAGCAGGGCGTGCGCACGTTTTTTTCTTTATTTTCCGGCTTCTTCCAGCGTTCCGTGTATCAATTCCATTAAAAATTCAAAACTCCAGCCCGCCAACTTTCGCTTGCTCGACAAACTCTTTTTCGATGGATGATGCCGGTA
>JBOFQC010000323.1:0-2901 GCA_051660725.1 Thermoguttaceae bacterium | reverse complement strand
CCCGTCACGGCTCGCGTTTCCGGCTTTGAACGTAAAACATCCGAAATGATGAAGCGAGACCTTGAAATTGCAAGGGCAAAATGGGTTGCCGAAGCGGCGTCACCGGAAGAAAGAGTGTCACGAGAACAAAGCGACTTTCTAAAGTACGTTGACACCAGCGGTCGTTTTGCGGATTTTCACGGGCTGCGGCACACGTTTATCACGAACCTTTGCCGCTCGAACGTGAGCCCGAAAACGGCCCAAACGCTGGCCCGGCACAGCGATATTGCGCTCACAATGAACGTCTATTCACATGTTGCCCCGGAAGAGCAAGCGGCGGCCATAAACGCCCTGCCTCGATTGAGATAACATTTATTCAGCCCCGCAAGGGGCGTTTACCATTTCTTGACGCCATTAGAGTACGACTTCATCGAAATCCCAAATGACCATATTTATTATTTCAGCCAATACCGGTTTAATTTCACCAGGAATCGGCACTTGACTGATTGGATTACGTTTTTTCAAAATCCAGTAAATTATTTGAACAATCTCTTCCTCGGTAGGTTGGGTCTTGTTAACCTTTGTCCAAATAGTACGGGCAAGCTGGTACTGCATCGTTATATGCTGAACAGCCCTAGGTGTCCAATATCCTTCAGGGAACTTGAACTTTTTGTAAGCAAAACAGGAAATGAGTGATTTTTCATTTGGTGTTATACTAACATCAATACTCTTGGAATTTGTGTTTTTCTGTTGAGTTTCTGCTTCAGACCCACCATCTCCTGAACCTCCAGCCCCCAATTCATACACAAAATCTTCTTCAGCTTCAATGGTAGGTGAATCACTGTCGATGCTTTGATTTTCATAAGACGGTGATTGACTGTTATTATCGCTATCTTGGTCATGTCTATTATCAGGCGATTCAGCATCACTATTTTGGTCGCTTGTTTCGGATGATTGACTAATGTACTTCTCGATAATTATTTCTGCCCGATCAATATTATTTTTTGTTTCGAGCGGTGAAATCATGCCGTCAAACAACTCCGGTAAATCACCGTTTGGAATTTTGTCCAAGCGGATATGAGCGTCGAATATCTTTTCGATGTTTTCGGAGACCAACTGCTTTAACGACCGACAATATTCTCGTATGCGCGGGTTCAAATGGTCAGCTTTATTGATGCCTTCAAGGGACGGTAAAAGTGACCGGTACTTTTCCTCCAGCTTTTTCTCCAGAGTTCTTTCCTCAACGAGCATACATACCTGAAGCCTCGATTCCAAAACTTTTTCGCGGCAAAGCAGCTGAATTGATTCGATGATTTCAAGAATATTGTCGCTTTCGCACCTATCGAGATCGTCAACTATAAGCAGAATCCGCTTTGTTTTCCATTTGCGGCACTGTAGACATATTATGACAATAAACAACATTACTGCAAGTATTATAGCTTCAACCAGAAATGGCACCCAAAGGGCACCGTAAATCCAAAGGATTACGAAGGAAAATAATAATGCAAGGGCAGCTATAGAACCATAGCCCAAAAACAACGTGGTAAAGTGTGTAAATTTATTTTCAGGTAAGAAGGGAATTAGTTTTTTTAGTGCATTGCCAGTGCTTGGAACAATAACAGATGATCCACAAAGGAACACAGCAGCTGGGATCAGGGTAACACAGAGAATAATTGAACTGATAATACCCGCGACATTAGGGTTAATAAATTGCTGTTGGGCTGATAGATATATAAGCGAAAATAATGAAGTTGTCCAACAAATAATATACATCCCAGTCAATAAATATGTGTCTATTGCTTTGTTGCCTTCGCTTTCTTTTTTTTGAATCAATTTCTGTTTGTCAGGAATCCAACCGCGAATAATGGCAATGAAATCGTCCCCAATGGTTGCCTGTAATCCCAGTTTGTCGTGATGGTCAGGAAGTATAAAATTCTTTCGGAAACTGTCAAAAACGTGAAACAGATTTGCCATAAAAAAGACAATCAACGTGACACCACCGCCGAAACTCAGGACTTTTGAGAGTATTTCAAACCAATGCCCTTCACTCTGATTAGATATGGTATTCGATTCAATTGAAACCCAGTCGATTATTCCGGGCAGAGCAATAAGAAAGAGTGCCAAGCTGATCGGCCACAATCCATTACGAATAACCCCGGCCCGTAATGCGGCAAACCAGCTTTCGGAGCGTAATTTCTTTGCAAAAATATCGTAAAGATACGCCCAGCTTTCCGGGGTGGTGCGGTATTTCCAAGCGTTATATTCAATTGTGGAATATTTTTTCGCTTCCAATCTTTTCGCTACCTGTCTTGCAAGATGCGTTTTTCCACGTCCCCACCGTCCGAAGATTCCGAAGCAAACTGCTGTTTGGGAATTATCCAACACATCGGATAAAGCATCTGCTATTTCGTTTATATGGAGACATGGTTCCGCAAACTCACTTGATTTGCTGACAAGAATCGTTTGGGTACCAACTTCAACCGGAGTGAGTGTTTCGGGGGCAGAAGATGAATCAATTCTTTGTTCAGAGTCAGTTGGTTCTGATTCAGGCTTGGATGGTTGAGGGACAGTCGGTTCATCACTCAGTGGTTTTAATAGCAACCAATGTGTTTTCTTACTTTTTCCTTTGGCAATATCCAACATACCCCAAGGATTAAGTTTATTTTCTTCCCAGTATTGTTGAAGGGCTCTATTTTTTTTTAGTGCATCTATAAACCAACCTGGACACTTGTTTTCAGACCAAAGTTGAAGACGCAGAATCGTCATTTTTTCAGAAGATATATTTAACAATGTTTCATAGATGCTACGCAATGATTTTCTGATGTCGGTAGCGATGGCTACAGTGGTAGCAGCAGTGACGGCTGCGGCTGCAGCAATGGCATCGGCGTGGGCGGCGGCTGTTACAGCGGTATTGGTGGGATA
>JBOFQC010000322.1:0-13276 GCA_051660725.1 Thermoguttaceae bacterium | reverse complement strand
TTGGAAAGAACAAAAATGACAAACAGCAAAGAACATTACTACAAGAAAAAATTAGTCCTCGATCTCGTCATTTTAGGAATCGTTGGCTTGATCGCGTTGATTGTTTTTTGGGGTTGCGGGTATGTTTACGCTAACGGTTTGGTTCGGAATTTACCCGAATGGGATGAAATTCACTTGTTATTCGGAGTAGGCAGTCTTAGCGGCGCTGTTGCTTTTTGTGTCGTTTTTTGCTTTACCGTGTATAAATTGTTACACTATTTTATTGCCGCTAGAAAAACATCAAGGTCACTAAAATGAAACATTCAAAACATTTTCTTTGTTTAATTTCGTTTTCGTTGCTGTTTCTTGCAGTTAATTTTTGTGGCGCTGCCGAGTCGGATTGTCCGGTGCAGCTCGCGTTGAAACCATTCGTCGAGTCCGGCGAAATGCCAGGTTTCGTCACAATTATTGCAGACAAAGAAAAAATTCTGCTCTCTGACACCGTTGGTTACGCAGATATCACGGCCAAAAAGCCAATGACGGAAGACACGCTCTTCTGGATAGCGTCTACCTCGAAACCGCTTGCTGCAGCGGCGGTCATGATTCTCGTGGATGAAGGAAAAGTTTCGCTTGACGACCCGATCTCGAAATATATCCCCGAATTCGAACACTTGAAAATTGCCAAGAAAAGCGAAGACGGTTCTGTCACGTTGAAGACGCCGGACAAAATGCCTACTTTGCGCCAAGTGCTTTGTCACACCGGCGGTTGGCCGTTTCTTTCGCCGTTTCACGAAAAATACGGCATTGATTCGTTGCCGCAAGACAAATCGGACACGATTTACGCAATGTTGCCGCTGATCTACGAGCCGGGAACCGGTTACATCTATTCGAACATTGGAATAAACACCGCGACTTCAATTGTGGAGCGGGTTTCCGGTATGCCAATAGCCGAGTTCATGAAGAAACGGCTGTTCGACCCGCTGGAAATGCCGACGACTTCTTATGTGCCGAGTGAAAAACAGCTTGAAACGCTTGCCAAATCTTACACGTGGAACGCAGAAAAAAAGGCGTTGGAAGAAACGCGTATCAATTTTTTCAATTATCCGCTTTCGGACGGAAAAATACGTTTTGCTGAAGGGGGCGGCGGCGTATTCTCAACCGCACCGGAACTTCTGCACTTTTTCCAGATGCTGGCAAATGACGGTGTTTATAAAGGGAAACGTATTCTTTCCGAATCGGCTGTAAAAGAAATGTGTAAGAAGCAGACTGGCCAGCGGCCTGAAAATTACGGACTCGGACTCGGTGTTGGTGAAAATTACTTCGGACACGGCGGCGCTTACGGAAACGATGCTTGTGTAATTAAAAATGGTGACGACGCACTGGTGATAATTTACATGGTGCAAGTAGCCGGAGTGCCGAAACAAAACGAAGCCAAGGAAGCATTTAACAAAGCGGCTCAAAAAGCTACAGCGAAGTAACTCGTTGCCAAATTTTATTTAGTCAGTTGTGTTTGGCCGTTGATCTCACATCAACGATTCAGAAGTACGAAATCTAACGTCTGAAAGCTAATGTCTTTTTATTGGCCTTGTTGACTAACAATTAAGTATTTGTAATAATACTTTACACAATTTTTTCGTTTCGTATATTATCTTTTGCTTTTCAAGGAGAAAGTCAAATGTCGGACAAAGAAGTACTTTACCAGCAGCGGCTAAAAAGATACGTAACAGCAATGCGCAATGAGAAACCGGACAGGGTTCCGATTCGTCCGTTCGTTGCAGAAACCACTGCGGTTTACGCTGGTTACACTTGTCAGGATGTTGTGCAGGATTACCGGCTTGCGTTTGATGCTCTTTTGAAATGCGCCAAGGATTTCGACTGGGACGCGACAGTGCCGAACATGGTGTACGGCTGGATGGGGCTGGTACAAAACGCAAGAATCAAATATTACGCAATGCCGGGAGTGCAAATATCCGCAAATACCGGTTTCCAATACATTGAGCCGCCGGAAGCCGAAGCGTTTATGCGAGAAGAGGATTACGATGCGTTGATAGAAGACCCGACCGGTTTCCTTGCAAATACCTGGTACCCACGTGTCACGTATACTGGTGTTGCTCCCGGTCAACCAAACACATTCGCAAACGATGTTGCGCTGCTTTCGGGCGGTATTGCGATGAAAAATTACTTCAACGCTTACGGTCCGCAACTTGCAAATATGCGAACAGAAGCCGGTATGCCGGGCGCAATCAGCGGCATTCTTAAAGCTCCGTTCGACATTATTGCCGACAAATTACGCGGTTACAAAGCGTTGTGTATGGATATGTATACCAAGCCGGACAAGGTGCTGAAAGCGTGTGAATCAATGATGCACCACTTGCTTTACATTGCGAAACGCGGGGCAGACCCGTCCCGGAATGTACCTGTCGGACTTTGGATGCACCGCGGTTGTGTGCCGTTCCTGTCACCGCCGCAATTCGAGAAATTTTTCTGGCCGACGCTTAAACATATTATCTGCGAACTCTGGAAAGACGGAATCCAAACGCTTTTCTACGCAGAAGGAGAGTGGAATCCAAACCTGAAATACATAGCGGAATTACCGGAAAAAAGTATAGTTTACCACGTGGACCGCGGCAACATATTCGAAGTGCATAAAGCTATTGGGCACAAGTTCTGTATTAGCGGCGGTATTCCTAACGATTTACTCGCTTTTGGCACACCTGAGGAAGTTCGCGCTTTCGTGAAAAAAGTTATTGACGGAGTCGCCAAAGATGGCGGATACATCGTCGACGCAAGTGCAATCATGCAGGATGACACAAAAATTGAAAACCTCCGTGCTATGACAGAAGCAGCAAGAGAATACGGCGAATATTAGTGACAATCGCGGATATTCCGGGCCGATTTGTTAAGCCCGAACTCGCGATTCCTCGGCTTGTGCGACTCCGTTACACTTCGATTGGAAAAGTCGAGGGCAATTTTTTTTGAAAATTCCGTACATTATGCTTGAAGGATTTTGGGTTAAAAATTACCGAATGCTCCGCCAGGTTGCGATTGGTTCATGTTATCTCCAGTTCGTTTATATCGACGAAGACACAACTCCGTTAAAATACGAGCTTTCGCCGATGACCGTCCTGACAGGAAACACCGGTTCCGGTAAAAGTTCAATGTTGGACGCATTTGCGTTTGTCGGCGACTGCATAAGATTTGGTGTTGAAGACGCTTGCACCAAACGCGGCGGAATTTCTAACGTGTATTCAATTGATGCCGAAACGCCAATGTCATTCGGTTTCAATTTCCGAATCACACGTGACACACCTGTCTTGACTTACGTGCTGAATATCGGTTTTGGCGCTGGTGACAGACCTTATGTCGAAACCGAACTTCTTGCAAATCGTGCTGAAGATCACGAATCGTTTAGTATGCCGATACTTTTTTTCCAAAACGGTGCAAAAGTAGTAAGGCATTTTTTACGAATGGAAAAAACGAGTGAAGACATTACAAAACTTGAGCGAACCGATATGCGGCACGCCGGACTCGCTTTACTCGGAGATATTCCAGATTATCCTCAAGCTGAAGCGGTAAAGAAGTTTTTTAACGATTCCTATTTTTTTACGCCGCAGCAAGACAACCAAAAAGCCTTTCTTACGCAAGCAAACCCGGTGTTTGCACCAACTGCTCGTGGTGAGGGGTTGCAGGCGTTATTGCGCTACTACTTGCAGGAATACCAAGGAAATTACCAGGCGATACTTGATGCAATTGCAAAAAAAATACCAAGCATCAAAGCAATTGTTGCAGACCGTGGCAAGAGCAACAAGCCGGCTTTGGCTATTAAGCAAAATGAAAACCTTGGATTTCTTTCTGCGGCACAAATTCCAGAAGGGATTCTTAAATTAATCAGCTATTATCTCATTTTAGACGAACCGCAGCCGGTGCCGTTAGTTGGAATTGACGAACCGGAAGACGGACTCGATATTACTGCATTAAATATTTTAGGCAAGTATCTGACCGAATTCAATGTAAAGAATAAATCTCCGCAGTGTTTAATCGCAACACAGCATCCGACAATTGCGAACAACATGATGGCTTCACATGTTTGGGTGCTGGAACGTAGTGCTGACGGTTTTACACAAGCCCAGCGAGCCACGGACTTTCCGGCGGTACAGCAAGTTATTCGGGAAGGCAAATCGTTATCTGATCGTTGGTATTTGGAGCTGTTTCACCAATAAAAGACCCACATCGCTTACTGTAAGGTAGGTGACTTTCTACGAAAGTCGCTCCTGTTTCAGAGAAACTGGACTACCTGCGGTATAAAAAACTACTGTATTTCCGGTCACTCTGTTTTTGAATTCGTATACCAGAGCGATTCCCAGTATTTTCGGTCAAGTTCATAAGTGTTGACCGGCTCGGTTGGATCGAAGTTTTCTGGCAGGATTCCGAACCGTTTCATTTCCCGAATATATTGCGGACGAGGTTGAAAACCGGGCATATCGAACCGTTTAATTTCGTCCAGCTGTTTCTTGGTCCGTTCAATTGCCGCAAGAATCGTTTTGTAATTGCTGTCATCCGTATTTGCATAAACGGCTTTACCGCAAGATTCGAATCCGCCGGCTTCTTTTGAAAGTGGTGCCAGAAGAAGAAGTGATTTTTCCGGATTACTCAAATTGTAAACCAATTGCCGTGAAAATCTTCTCCGCACGTCATGCGGCTGGAGCGGTTCCCACGGCGGCCCACCAATTTCGTCTGACGGCGAAAGCGGAAGTTGCTTTTCATTTACGTGACACGAAACACATTTATTTTGCATAACTTTCTCTGCGTTTTGAACTTCCGGCCACTGCAAATCGATTCGATCAAGTGAGTTCTGAGCATAACCTCCGACCATACCGCATCCGAGTCCGGCATAAGTGCCTAAATACGTTGCACCGGTATCAATCCAAAGTTTTACCAGCCGTTTTTCGTGTTCCGTCAGTTCGACATCATAATGTTCTTTGCCGAGAAATTTTAACAAAGGACTTCCGCCGGTGCCAAGTTGATACGGGCCGTAATTACTCACCGGGCGGTTGCGTCCGTCCGCCACCAGACTCAGTGCCGTAATAGTGTAATAACTTATCGAATAAAGCGGCGTTCTGTCTCCGCATAAATTGACACCGCCGCTTCGATTTTCGTTTGAGTGGCAAGCGACACAGTTCCGGTCCCAAATCGTTTGGATATCGCGTGGATAATCAACAACATCCGGGAACCCGTCAATTGGTGTCACTTTATTCGGTGCGCGACGCATTGCCGTTGTCAACTCCGTTCTCGGCGTCGGGGTCACAGTGCGGTGTTCGTGACACCCCAGGCAAGTCGTCGATTCGCCCGGCATGACACTTGTGAAACTTTGCATACGTTTTACGGAATTATCGTTTTCGTCCAGTGCCACGAAGAAAAACGCACGTTTTGCCGGCAATTCGAAATAAGCAGAACCGTCTTCTTCAACCGGAACAGTGCCGAGAATCCGTTCGAGAGTGAACGAACCGCCGTAAGACATCGGCTCCATACCGCCGGTGAAATTTATCGGTTTCGGCAATGTTTCCAGCACGAGCAATTTTTTTATAGAACCGGGTTGAACACCTTCCATGTTCCTGCCGTGGTAAACATTTATTAAGCTCAAGTGTCCGGCAGACTGCTCCGGATCAGTCGATTCGGCAATTAACGGTTCGCGAATTCTTTTTTGAATCGGTCTCGGCTCATGCACGACAAGTCCTTGCGAACGAATGTGTTCCGGCAGTTGGAAAATCGCTTCTTCGACACCATTTTCGTCAAGTAGCATAATTCGTGAATCAAGGGCAACCATAAATTCCTTCTCGGAAAAAGCCCACGGATCACGGTGTTGGTAGTTGTTGCTGATAAATTTAACACCATCTTCCGCATCCGGGCCGAGCCGCGGATCAACTATTGCGATTGGTCCGGCGTGTTCGTCCTGTCCGTGACCGGGTGAAAAAACGGCGACGACTTTATCACAGCCGGGAATCGGTTTCGCACCGATCATCACTGTACTCGGCTTCATATTCCCGTAATAAACCATTTGTCTTGTTCCGTCCGGCACCGCAGTCCAAAGGTGATGAAAGTCTACCTGGCTCCTGTCAACGTACTCCCAACGGGTGTAGAGAATTTGTCCGTTTGGCAACATCCACGGGGTGTTATCTTGTTCTACATTACTTGAAATTTCGTGAATATTTTCACCGTCAGGTCCACAACGGTGTAAAACGGCAACTTGCGTCAACCAGCACTGCACCCAGCGTTTGCATCGACTGGAAACGAAAATGATATCATCGTTTGGCAAATAGGTCGGTTCGAAATCGTCGAACTCACCGTGTGTTATTTGGCGCATATTCGAGCCGTCAACGTTGATTTCGTACAAATGAAAAAATCTGGTACCGCCCGGTCTGTACGAAAAGAGAATTTTTTCACCGTCATAATGAACCTGTGGATCGCGTACCGAACCTTCCGGGTCGTCGATCAAAACGGCAAGTTTATTATCCCGCAAATCGTAAACGCAGAGTTTTCCGCCGTTTTTGTACGGAAGACGGTTCTCGTTTTCTGCGTAATACCCGAAGTTAGCGTACCAATGCCCGTCAACTCCCATATTTCGGACAGCGAAAACGATTTTGTCGATTCCTTTCATGCCGTTCTCTTTGAAGTCGGTCGACAAACTTTTTTGTTCACTTTGCCCCAAAACAGGATTCGACGCAAAAAATACTCCATGTAGTATGATTCCTGATATCGTTAACGCGAAAAATATTCTGATCATTATTCTATTTGTTTTTAGTCAAAAAAGATATTATTCCAAGATGAATATTCTAATCGCAACAGACACGAAATTCAAGAGTTTCGCAGTTTTTTCATGTCAGCGAGGTGCCGAAGCACGGATATGTTGCGAATCTACCTGTTATGAGGAATAGACAGCAAGGAGTTTGTGAATTTCGCATCCGCCATCACGGCCAAAAGTTCAGAGTCAACAAAAAGTACAATTGGTGCCACGCGTATCGGTATGTAGAATTTCCAAGCAGTCATAAAATTCTTTATCGCTTTTTTAGCTTTTTTGATATTTCCAAGAGCAATGTAAGTTTTGGCGGCTTCGACATGGTCGTTTGCTTCCAACATGATGTCTTCGTACTCTTCGTACAATTCGGCGTGCAATTCTGAAGATATATGTTTACGAATACTTCCCATGATTTCTAGTACTTTGCGTCTCTTCAGGTCCCAAGGCGACCTTTTGTTTTTACGAATGTCAAGCATTTTTTTGCTTATTTCCAAATCATACTTTTCATCGTTTACAATTCTAATTTCCGGCTTTTTTTCGGTTAACATTCGTCGGGTGTTTTCTTGGTCGGCAAGTAAAGCGATGATTTCTTTGATTCTGTCAACGTAATAGGTTTGGCTAACCGGGTACTCTTTTTTTATTAGTTTTGAAAGGAAATCCCTGCTACTTTTCCATGCGTTCATTTGACACGTTGCGCGAAGGAAAAGGTGAAGATGATATTCATCATCCAGCATTATTCCGTCACTTAGAAAAACTTTTGCGAATTCCAAACCGTTTTTCCAATCTCCTCGGAAGTACGCAAGCTCGGCAAGAGGAACCGCTTTGTAATTGTCGAACCCGTCAACACGGTCAAGCGTTTTCAAGCCTTGCTCGATTTTTCCCATTCGCATTAGTTCGGTCGCTTCATAAAATTTTGTCGGCAGCGCTTGCATGATTTTTCTCCTTGTTCAGAAACCTTTTATTACTGACCTTCACGAAAAAATTATGTGGAAGACGTTAGACGTTAGACGTTAGACTTCAGATGTTAGAATTTGAGGGGCAAGCCCGTTTTTTTCTAAAGTCTAGTGGCTGGTGGTCAGAAATAATTATAATCAATCGGAGACCGAAAAGAAATCATTACTCAAGATAAGTACAAAAAAGCCGTGGACATAGCGTAGCGTAAAAAACACGTTAGCCCTGGCCCTGCTCCGGGGAGCTACGCCGACCTAAAGTCGGCGGCTAACAATTATTACGCAAAATAAATATTATTTACATTGCATTACCCGAAAATTCTGTTCAGTCGGTCAAGATTCCACTTGAGCTTTTCTTGTGGCGTCATGTTTTTGAAATCGGGCGACGCAGAATCTTTTTTCTCTTGCGACGTTTTATTTGCAGAAACCTTTTTACTCGCAGGTTTGGCACCGGACCCGCCGGAGTAGCTCGTCGCCGTTTCGGTCGCCTGTAAATCGTCTTCGAGTTTTCTACGTGGCGTGATTTTCAACTTTTGCAGATCGCCGTGATACGCTTTGGTCGCTTCGACTGGTTTTATTTCACTGTCTGCGATCATACGCAGGTACCGAATAAACGAAAGTTGGTGTTCCGCATTGTTGATTTTCCGCCCGTACAGCGCGACTCTGGCCCCGTATTTTTTAGCTTCGTACAACATTTGAAATGCGTCGAAAGTCGTGCCGGCACTTCCTCCGAGAATACCGACCACGATTTTACTGTCGTATTTCACCAACGCTTCCATTGCGGCGGGCCCGTAATAGGGAATCTTCAGGAACACCGGACGTCCGGCCTCCGCGACACCTGCCAAAGTACGTGCAATGTGGTTGTTCACAAACAACGGAATGTCTTTCGGACAATTCGGATCACAAGCGTTCGGACTGAAAACTTCCAAAAAGTACCTGAACCCTTTTTCTTCCGCCTCTTTTCTGAAAGAATTGAATGCCAGCAACGATTGGTAGTCGCGCTCCATGTTGTTATTGTAAGTAATCGAGTATAATCCCAAGTCGGCACCGATTTTTCGCTCTTCCGGTCTGCAACCGATTTTTCCGCACATTGCGTGGTCGAGGTCGGCTGTACGGAATGGTCGGGACGGCTCCTTACCGTATACCCCTTCCGCTCCCGCGAGCCAGATGTCGGTTGCGTCGTTTGCCCGAATCGCCGGAGTTATTGGAGAATTCGCAAACAGTTTCTCACGAATTGTAAGCTGGTCGCTGTTGTATACGCTCATTAAAATAATGTCGACCAGACCTTGCGAAATAACGTCACGAATAAGTTGCCGGTACTCGTCAAGAGTCCGAAACTTCCCTTCATGTGAGTAATGTTCCGGACTTTGACCCGCAGAAGAAAGCCCGTAAGCCATGTCCGCATCCTTTGCGTCGGCTAGAATGAAATCGTTACAGCTCCTGTCGGCTAGAATTCGGGCAAGTTTTATATCAAGTGATTTTTGCATTATGTGGAAATATTACGGTTTTGGCGTATTGGTTTTTTGTAGGGATATATTTTCACGAAAAATATAAAACCCCGTATCAATAACGGCATTTTAATTTTTAATCTTTAGTTTAGTTTTTTCAACTTTACTGAGCGTCAGGATAATTTTACGGTGATAAATGTTAGCTGCCGAGGAACCTGCCGTTCAGGCATTGTTAGCTCCGGAGCCCTGCTCCGGAGTGCAACGCCGAGCAGGGCTCGGCGGCTAACTGGACCACCTATGATGACTCCGCGACTAAAAGAATGTAATGAAATCAACAACTGAAATAACCGGTAACATATACGATTACCCTTCGTATTACGACGTCATTTTTACAACAGCGTGGAAAGCAGAGTATACGTTTATCCGCAAATGTTTCGAGCTGCACGCAAAAGGTCCGGTTCAACGTGTGTTCGAGCCTGCTTGCGGTACGGGCCGTTTTCTCTGGCGGCTAGCAAAAGACCGGTTTACTGTTTCCGGTCTCGACTTGAATCCAAAAGCGGTCAATTTCTGTAACCGCCGCATGAGACGGCACGGGTTCGACGAAACCGCTTTTCTCGGTGATATCTCTGTTGATCTGAAACTGCACGAACCAATCGACGCGGCCTTTAATATGGTAAGCAGCTTTTGCCACCTCACAACGGAGAAACAGGCCGAAAAACATTTGCAGTTGATTGCCGAATCGCTTCGACCCGGCGGAATTTACATACTCGGCTTTCATCTTAAACCGAAAGGTGTCGCGGAGTGCGATTCCGAATCCTGGCGGTGCCGACACGGTTCGCTTTCCATCACGAGCGATTTGCGGTCTGTAAGCCGTGACGAAAAGAAACGAATAGAAATAATCGAGTTTAGAATATGTGCCGAGTCGCCAATAAAAGTGGTGAATCTGTTTGACCGCTTTGAGTTTAGAACTTATACGCACCAACAATTTCTTTCGCTGCTGAAGAAAATTAATTCTCTCGAAAACGTCGCATGTTATAACTTCGGATTCGAACCAATAACGCTCGACGAATATTCCGAAGACGTGATCTTCGTTTTACGAAAAAAAGGATAACTGCGTAATTGTTGTTAAAATTTTACGCCCATACCGGAGCCCGGTATGGGCGGTGCGCTTCGCGTGAAGTGTTCCGCCTCCCGCTGGTCGGCTCTGTTCCCGAGTTTTTTAATGTTAGGTACTGATTATCCTCTTATTTCCCAACATTTGAAAACATGCAATTTATGCCGGGCGACAGTATAAATTATCAAAAAAGGTTGCATAATTACGCAATGTGTGTACAATCACCAGTGGTACTGAATGTCAGAAAAATTATCTGTTAGTCAACAGTATGAAACTGTTTTATTTTTATGAAGGCGAAAAAGAAAGTAAATTTTTCAAACTGTCCATGCGTTGGTATGACACTGGATAAAATGGTCCAACCAGCTGTTTTAAGTGTGCTTATGGAAGGACCACTTCACGGTTATTTAATTGCACAAAAAATTGCCGCGATTCCAGATTTCGTAGATCAAGCTCCCGACGTTTCTGGCATTTACCGTTTTTTGAAAAATCTCGAAGCTCGCGGACTGGTCGTTTCCGACTGGAGCGACTCCGGCTCCGGTCATGCCAAGCGGCTGTTCACCATTACGGACAAAGGCATTGAGTGCCTTAAACGTTGGAAACAAACGCTTCGGCAGTACCGTAAAACCATTGATTCGCTACTTAATACAGTCGAAAACATGATCGAAACCGTAAGTAATTAATCGGTTATACAATTTAATTATTGGACTTCATGTATCCTTGTATAAAAAAAATGTAAAATCGCTCTTTCATTAAAATTGAAAATCTGATACGCTAAGTTCTCCTGTTCGCAGGAAGTGTATACCGAAGCCGCTATTGGCAGCAGCCTTCAGCTTCGAAAAAAACCATGCGTTGCATGGCTTACAGTATATACCCAACTTAAATGGAGTTATAACCTAGGTAAAGGATTACCAAAATGGAGATTATTCGGGATATAAGTATGAGTGCAATAAGTACATTGTGCGATAACGAAATAAAAGTAAATATAAGGTGGATGGTACGGCGCGACATGTCCGAAGTACTGACCATTGAGAAAAGTTGCTTTGAGTACGCATGGAGCGAAGAAGAGTTTATGCGTTGCCTCAGGCAAAGAAATTGTATCGGTATGGTCGCCGAATACAAAGGCCGTGTCGTCGGTTTCATGATATACGAACTCCCCAAGACCAAAATACACCTGTTAAACGTCGCTGTGCTTCCTGAATTCCGTCGCTTGGGTGTCGGAATACAAATGATTGCGAAATTAATCGGTAAACTTAGCAATCAACGTCGTAACAGGATAACACTCGAAGTTCGTGAAACGAATTTGGCCGCTCAATTATTTTTCCGTTCGTTGGGCTTTCGAGCCACGGAAATCCTCCGTGATTTTTACGACGAAATGTGCGAAGATGCTTATTTAATGGTCTATAAAGCACAGGAACCGACATTGCCGCCTCCGCACTTTCAGAGATTTAACCGTTGTTTCAAACATATTAACGTGGTGAAAGAGTGACAAGTTTTTACGAATCTCCAATTGTTGTTCCGATTGATTTGTCGGAATTTTCAATGAAAGCGTGTAATGCTGCACTACAAATTGCAAAAGACCGCTCTCAGATAAAGATTTTACACGTTTTGCCGATACTCGAACCGGCAGAACCGGGGCTCGCTTGGCCGACTTTCGACGATAACAGCAGAGTTGACAACGCTAAAATTTTTGTGAAAGAATTTTTAGCAACTCACAGCTGCGATGACTTGGAAATAACCATTCGGGTCGGCGACCCAGGCAGTGAAATAGCGTTTTTTGCCGAAGAAATTGAAGCTGGACTTGTAGTCATACCTTCACACGGACGCAGCGCTATAAAAAGACTTTTGCTCGGCTCAACCGCCGACCGGGTAGTGCATCTGTGCAACTGCCCGGTGCTTGTGGTTAAAGGTCAAAAATGATTTGTCCGACTTTTTGTATTGGTAGTTCTGTTTCACCAAAACTGGAGCGACTTTTGAATAAAGTCGTACTCTAAGCAACGCCGAACAGGGTTCGGCGGCTATCAATCTGATGTCTGAATTCTAACGTCTGACGTCTAATTTAGGCTCTTTCTTTGAACGCTTTAATCATCACTGGAATTACCTGACGAAGGTCTCCGACGATTCCGTAGTGTGCAATTGAAAATATCGGTGCGTCCGGGTCGGTGTTGATAGCGATAATCTTCGCGGATTCATCCATTCCAGCTCGGTGCTGAATAGCTCCAGAAATTCCACACGCAATATAAAGCGCTGGCCTTACAGTTGTACCGGTCTGACCGATTTGATGTTCGTGACCAATAAACCCGGAGTCAACAGCTGCACGACTGGCTCCGACAGCACCACCAAAAGCGCCGGCCAAGTCGAAAATCAGCTCGAAGCTTTCTTTACTTCCGACTCCTGCACCACCTGCGACGATAACACGTGAACCTTTGAGATTCAGTTTGCGTTTTTCGACGTGTCTTTTAATAATTTCGACAGCAAGCAATGACGGATCAATGTCTACTTGTTCGGTAATCAAGTTTCCGGTTCGTCCCGGCGTTGCGGCTCTGAGCGGCATTACACCTTCACGCACAGTTGCCATTTGCGGCCACCAATCGTAATTCACAATTGTCGCGACGATGTTTCCGCCGAACGCTGGCCGAATTTGAAGAAGTAAATTTTTGTGAACTTCGCCGGTCTTGTTTTCCGTAACGTCGGAAATTTCCAAGTCGGTGCAGTCGGCTGTCATACCACTTCGGGTTGCCGAGGCGACACGGGGAGCGAGATCACGTCCGAGGTTCGTCGCGCCGTAAAGAACGATTTGCGGTTTATGCTTTGCGATAAGTTCGACCAGCACTTTCGTGTAAGGCTCGGTACGGAATTGACCGAGTTCCTTGTGTTCGACATTGTAAACGTTATCGACTCCCTGTTCGAACAATGTTTTTGCAAGGTGCGAAACTCCTTCACCTGGAAGAACAGCTCCGACTTTCACGCCGAGTTTTTCAGCTAATTGACAAGC
>JBOFQC010000321.1:0-1703 GCA_051660725.1 Thermoguttaceae bacterium | reverse complement strand
GGCGGCTTTGTTCGCGACTTCTTTATGGGAATCGAGTCGAAAGACATTGACATTGAGGTTTACGGTCTCGACTACGACTCAATTACATTGGTGTTAAAACCTTCTTTTCGAATCGACCAGGTAGGCAAAAGTTTCGGTGTCATAAAAGTGTGTCACGAAATCGACTTGAGTATTCCACGCCGCGAATCGAAATCCGGTACCGGACACACAGGCTTTGTTGTCGAAACAGATTCAAATTTGACACCATTGGAAGCGTTTGGACGCCGCGACTTCACGATTAACGCAATTGGTATGCGAATTGACGGTTCTCTTTGCGACCCGTACAACGGAAAAGCCGACATTGAAAACAGGCTGCTTCGAGCCACAACGGACGCATTTGGTGAAGACCCGCTACGCGTTTTACGAGGTATGCAGTTTGCTGCTAGATTCGGATTTGACACCGAACCGCGTACAATTGAAATGTGCAAGTCGCTTTTGTCGGAGTTTGATACTCTTTCGAAAGAACGTATTTGGACCGAGTGGCAGAAATGGGCGACGAAAGGGACATACCCGTCAAAGGGTTTGCAATTTTTACGTGACACCGGTTGGATAACGAAATTCCCTGAGATTGCGAACCTTATCGGATGTGTTCAGGACCCGAAAAACCACCCGGAAGGTGACGTGTTCGTACATACTCAAGCTGTTTGTGACGAAGCGGTAACGTTGGTTGACCAGACGCGTGACAAACAGAAAAAAAATGAAAAACCAGATTATCAAGAGAACCTTGAACAAATAAGCGAAAAAGAACGGCTTGTTCTTATGTTCGCCTGTTTGGCACACGATTTTGGCAAGCCTGCCACTACAATTGTGAAAGAGGACGGTTCAATTGGAGCGCCTGGCCACGCGGCAGCAGCCGTACCAGTTGCCAGAACTTTTTTGGACAGAATTAACGCGCCGAATTGGGTTTATGAACAGGTGCTGCCGTTGGTTGGCGAACACATGGCACATAAACTTTCCGAAAAGAAAGAGTATCCAAGTGATTCGCAGGTACGCAGGCTGGCGGCAAGATTGGAACCGGCAACAATAAAATTGTGGGGCAAGATGTGCTTGGCCGACTTCTACGGCTGCGGCGGTTATTCCGGTAAAGGAAAACGAATTAAACGTTGGCTGGAAGTGGCCGAAAAACTCGGTGTTCTTGAACAAAGTCCGGCTCCGATTCTACGGGGACGTGATCTTATGCAGCTTGGAATTAAGCCGGGTCCGCAACTTGGCGAAATCTTGAAAGCGGCTTACGAAGCGCAACTTGACGGTGAGTTTGAAACAATTGAAGACGCTATTAAATGGAGTGAAAATAAACAGACGCAGTAAAAGTAATTGCATGTTTGGGTTAACTAGGAAGTCTAGTGGCATCGCTTTGCCTCGAGCTTTTATGTTGTACCACTTCGTGGCGAAAAAACTACTGCATGTACCAACAATATTTTACTGCATATCGGGCTCCGGTATACGGTTACTTCATTTCTGTGTGTCGTTTGGGGTTTCTGTTTTTTTGATCCGTTCTCGCCACTCCAAGTCGTATAAATCGTAGGTATTATCACCTGCCACCCAAACATCCCACTTACCTGATCCTTCACGGTCAATGTAAAGCGAGTGGTATGAATTCTCAACATCATTAATATTGTACATTTTTGAATAATTGGTGCGAGTAACTTTTTTTCGTTCTTTAT
>JBOFQC010000320.1:0-2914 GCA_051660725.1 Thermoguttaceae bacterium | reverse complement strand
CAGAGCGGAAGATTTCCCAATCGACAATGGCGTCAAGTTGCGAGAGGAACGGATTGAGTTTCTGGATTTTCTCGAAACGTTTTTCGGCGGTGAAGAATGAGAATTGACCGTGATTCATGGGTTTGCGAAACTTTGAGTTAGTGAATGAAAGGTTTTGTCGACAAGGAAAATATAGCGTCACTACCCAACTTGTCGAGATCAATTCAACTTGACTGCGAGATTTTGTTATTTTTAGAGGGGCCTAAATTACATGTTTTCAAATGTCGGGAAAACTGAGGATAATCAGTTCCAAACATTGAAAAACTCGCGAACAGAGCCGACCAACGGGAGGCGGAACACTTCACGCGAAGCGCACTGCCCATACCGGGCTCCGGTATAGGACGGTTTTTTAAGACGGTTTGAAATTTTTCCTGCTGAAAACCATAGAGGGAGTTTAAGAAATTCTCCCCTCATATAAAGAAGATTTTTTCCCGCGAACTGATACACATTTTTTATTGTAAACCATTTCCAAAGCCGTCTTTGTAAAAAAGACGGCTTTTTCGAAAATTGGATTTTTAGAGGTGTCTAAGCACCTAAAAAATATTAGCGATTTTTAAGTTTCGGGAAGAGCGGACCGGCGTAAACTGCACCAGGACCGAGTTCTTCTTCAATACGGATAAGCTGGTTGTATTTGGCCATACGGTCAGTACGGGAAGCCGAACCGGTCTTGATTTGACCTGTACCGAGAGCAACTGCGAGGTCCGCAATTGTCGCGTCTTCCGTTTCACCACTGCGGTGCGACGAAATCGATGTGTAACCGTTACGGTGAGCAAGTTGAATCGCTTCAATCGTTTCGGTGACTGTTCCAATTTGGTTCACTTTGATAAGGATACTGTTTGCAATTCCTTTATCAATTCCCATCTGGAGCCGCTTCGTGTTCGTTACAAACAAGTCGTCGCCGACGAGCTGGACTTTGTTTCCAATTCTTTCGGTGAGGAGTTTCCAACCGTCCCAATCGTCTTCGGCACAACCGTCTTCAATTGAAACAATCGGGTACTTCGCGGCCCAACCAGCGAGAATGTCGACCATTCCGGCTGAATCAACGCTTTTGCCGTCAATGTTGTATTTGCCGTCTTTATAGAATTCACTGCTCGCTGCGTCCATTGCGATGTAAACCTGTTCGCCGAGCTTGTAACCGGATGCACTGATCGCTTCGCAAACCGCTTCGAGAGCAGCTTCGTTGCTTTGCAGGTCGGGTGCGAAACCACCTTCATCGCCGACGTTCGTCGAAAAACCTTTTTTCTTGAGGACGTTTTTCAGATTGTGGAAAACTTCACAACCGCAACGAATCGCATCGGTAAATGTGTTGAAACCAAGCGGCATAATCATGAATTCCTGCACGTCGACTTTGTTATCAGCGTGTGCACCACCGTTGATGATGTTCATCATCGGGGCCGGCAGAAGTCTTGCACCGACACCGCCGAGATAACGGTAAAGCGGCAAATTGCAGTAATCAGCGGCAGCTTTCGCAACGGCCATTGAAACGGCAAGAATCGCGTTTGCACCGAGATTTCCTTTGTTTTCGGTTCCGTCAAGTTCGATCATGCGGTAATCGACTGCGGTTTGATCCAGAGCGTCGAAACCACAGAGTTCTTCGACCAATTTGTCGTTTACATTAGCAACCGCTTTGAGAGTACCTTTTCCGAGATACAGCGATTTGTCGCCGTCACGGAGTTCAACCGCTTCGTGAACGCCAGTGCTCGCACCACTCGGTACGGCAGCGCGACCAAATGAACCGTTTGCAAGAAGAACATCTGCCTCAACTGTCGGATTTCCACGGCTGTCAAGAATTTGTCGTCCTTTAATGTCAATAATTGTGCTGTCCATAAATTAAATTCTTTCTTTGGTTAATGGAGCTAACCGCACGGGGGTGCGATTAGCGTAAAGTACGTAAACAATAAGCTAACGCCTTCCGTTGGTCGGCGATTATTTCAATACGATTTCTGCAATTACTACCGATTAGATTGGAATCTTTACAGAGAATCAATATGTGTTAGAAACCGCTGGTCCTGGACCAGCGGTTAAACACAATTGACAAATTTACATTTGGCTGTGTATTAGGTTCTGTTATTAAGATTAGAATACTTGACCCAGACATTTGGATCGGGATCGTATTTTTTGAATTCAGCTTCGGTTTTCGGCGGATTGAGCGGTCTTACAACCCGGAGTCCGACAAACGGAGCGTCTGTCATCCACCAAATGCTTTTCGGATATTGCGGGTCTTGCTCTTTCCAGGCTTCAACGGAAACAATTCGCTTTGCACTTCGGCAGTCAGCCGGGACATCGTCGCATGAACCACCACGGGCGACAACTCCAAATCCGTCCGGTTTCAGGCGGGTCGGAACAAACGGACCTTGCGGAGCTTTTCCGTCGGCTCTTTGTTGATAAGCGTCTTCGTTGTATTTTTCACATGTCCATTCGGCGACATTACCAGAAATGTCGTATAAACCGTAAGCGTTTGGTTTTTTCTGCTTGATTTTTTCGTAGCCAGTACCACTTTCGCAGTTGTTTTTCGTCCAAGCGTAATCGTCGATTACAGAAGCATCGTCACCGAAGAAAAACGCAGTGTCGGCACCAGCACGGCAAGCGAATTCCCATTCTGCTTCTGTTGGAAGTCTGTAATAACGACCAGTAATCGAGGTCAACCATTTGCAGTAAACCTGTGCGGCGTAGTGCGTCATACCGCTGGCCGGATACTCCGTGTCGCTTTTGCCAGCTTTGTTGTAGCTGATTGAACCGATATTATACGGAGCGGTTGGGTTAGCCATTGCGTCGGCAACAGAGAACCGAGCTTCATTTGTCGGATTGTTTTTGTGAGCGGTTGCAAGATATTTCAACGCAAAAAGATTAAATTCGCGCCAAGTAACTTCAGCTT
>JBOFQC010000319.1:0-1577 GCA_051660725.1 Thermoguttaceae bacterium | reverse complement strand
CCATTTAATTTACTACTCGCTCCTTAGCAATCAGCAACTTGTTATTGTTGTTTGCTGTGGTGCGTGTCCCTCAATGGTTTGCTTAGTATATCTCGGGCCTTCTGACTGTAAAGGGGGCAATCAAAAAGTTTTTATTTTTTTCTTTCCAACACGCAAAATTCCCACGAAAACGCCGTAATTTTCAGCAAAAAAATATCTTCAATACCGTTTTTTTCTGCTGGATTAATGCGTTTTTTTAGCCTTGACTGCAATTTTTGCCGTGATTAAGCCAGAAACCCGGAAGTTGCGCGGCCAGCATAATTACACAGGCGCTCCACATCCGGGTCTTTTTACGTCTTAGTTTTATTCTGAACATATCAAGGAGCGATAAGCTGTGTAAAATTTGCATTTACCCGTTACTATGTAAAGCAGGACAAATTTAGTATAATTCTTTTGAAACTTACATTTGTAGTGTACTACACTCGAAATAACATGCACTAACACTAACCTGAAGAGCAAAAATGACTCCAAACACACTTAATAGCTGGAAAAACCTTGAAAAACACCGTCAGGAAATGGATGCCGTAACTATGCGGCAAATGTTCAATTCCGAGCCAAACAGATTCGAAAAATTTTCTGTCCAATTCGGAAAACTGCTTTTCGACTACTCAAAAAACCGCATCAACGACCAAACATGTAAATTGCTCGTCGACCTCGCAAATGAATCGGACCTTTCCGCAAATATCGAGAAAATGTTTACCGGCGAAAAAATCAACGGATCCGAAAAACGTGCCGTGCTGCACACAGCCCTCAGAAATCAGTCGAATTCGCCCGTTTTCGTGGACGGCAAAGACATAATGCCTGATGTGCGTCGTGTTCTTGCCCAAATGAAAGATTTCACCGAAAAAGTTCTCGACGAAACATGGAAAGGAGCAACCGGCAAACCAATCACCGACGTTGTAAACATCGGAATCGGCGGCTCAGACCTCGGCCCAAACATGGTTTGCGAATCGTTGAAACCGTATAAAAGCCGATTAAGCGTTCACTTCGTATCAAATGTTGACGGCACACACATTGCCGAAACGCTCAAAAAATTGAACCCTGAAACAACGCTTTTTATTGTCGCGTCAAAAACCTTCACAACGCAGGAAACGATGACAAATGCCGAGTCTGCCAAGTCATGGCTACTCGAAAAATTGCCTGTGTCCGACAAAGAAATCTTGAAAACCGCAGTTTCCAAACATTTCGTCGCTCTTTCAACAAATGAACCGAAAGTAACGGAGTTCGGAATAGACAAAAAAAACATGTTCGAATTCTGGGATTGGGTCGGAGGCCGTTACTCGCTTTGGTCCGCAATTGGCCTTTCCATTTCACTCGCTGTCGGGTTCGAGAATTTTTCCGCTCTTCTAAAAGGAGCGTTTGAAATTGACGAACATTTCCGCAAAACACCGTTTGAAAAAAATATTCCGGTTCTAATGGGTCTACTCGGGATTTGGTATAACAACTTCTGGAATGCCGACTCGTACGCAATTTTGCCTTACGACCAGTACATGCACCGTTTCACTGCATTTTTACAGCAGGCAGACATGGAAAGTAAC
>JBOFQC010000318.1:0-2729 GCA_051660725.1 Thermoguttaceae bacterium | reverse complement strand
AAACGGTTCGGTTCGTTTACTGCCGTTTACGATAACAATTTTTCGATTCCCCGCGGTGAAATTTACGGACTGCTCGGCCCGAACGGTGCCGGAAAAAGCACGACTTTCAAAATGCTATGCGGACTGCTTCGCCCAACGGAAGGTGAAGGTTTTATCTCTGGACATAATTTGTTGAAGTCTCCGTCAAAGGCCCGTTCACGGCTCGGTTACATGGCGCAAAAGTTTTCCATGTACGGAGATTTAACAGTCCGACAAAACCTGATGTTTTTTGCCGGCATTTACGGACTCTGGGGATTGCGAAAACGCCGTGTCGTAAATGACATGCTTGACATGTTCGAACTCGGCAATTACGCATCAAGCAACGCGAATTTGTTGCCGCTTGGTTTTAAGCAGCGACTTTCACTCGCCGCCGCACTTATGCACGAGCCGGACGTTTTATTTCTGGACGAACCGACTTCCGGCGTTGACCCGTTGACGCGTCGTGAATTCTGGTCGCATATAAACGCACTCGTAGAAAAGGGCGTCACGATTCTTGTCACGACGCATTTCATGGACGAAGCGGAATATTGTGACCGGATAACCTTGATTTACAGAGGCGAAACAATTTCAACCGGAACGCCGGACGACTTGAAATTCTCAGTCAAATCCGATTCGCTCCCCGACCCAACACTTGAAGACGCATTTATTTCCTTAATCGAACAAAAAAATATGAGTTGACTTTAGACTTCAGAATCTAAACTCCTAACTCCTATCTCCTAACTCCTCGTCCCATGCTTCGTTTACGCCGACTTATAGCGTTGATAAAGAAAGAAACACTTCAGGTCAGACGTGATCCGAGTTGTATCTTGATCGCGTTTGTGATGCCAATGATTCTTTTGTTTATCTTCGGATACGGCTTATCGTTAAACGCCGAACATGTAAAAGTCGCAGTTGTTATCGAGGACTACTCGCCAACGGCTATGTCGCTTTGGGACTCATTTGCAAAGACGAAGTATATTGATCCGATCCGTTATGAACGCAGAAAAGACGCATCTGACGCCATTGTCAACTCACATGTTCGCGCAATGATTGTAATCAAGGGGGATTTTACGCAGCAACTGCTAGCCGGTGAAAAAGCGTCTGTACAGCTTGTTACGGACGGTGTCGAAACTAATACCGCATCGATTCTGGAAAACTACGTTTATGGCGTGCTTGCCGTTTGGATGGGACACCAAAACCGGGACCTGGGCCGGTACGACATTGCGGCGGTTGATATCGAAAGTCGGGTTCTGTTCAATCCGGAGTTGGAAAGCAGAAACTCACTGATTCCCGGCTCAATTGTGCTTATAATGGCAATTATCGGAACGCTGCTTACATCACTTGTGGTGGCACGTGAATGGGAACGTGGCACAATGGAAGCAATGCTTGCGACACCAACCGGACCGTTTGACATGATTCTTGGCAAACTGATACCGTATTATACACTCGGTATGGCGTCAAATGCCGTTTGCGTGGTTATTGCCGTTTATTTGTTTCACGTACCTTTTCGCGGAACTATTTTCGCATTGTTTTTTATCTCGACTGTTTTTTTATTGGCGTCACTCGCAATGGGCTTCTTTATTTCGACTTTAACGAAGAATCAATTTCTGGCGTCACAACTTGCGTTGATGCTTGCGTTTCTGCCGAATTTTATTTTGTCCGGCGCGCTGTTTGAAATCCGCTCAATGCCTGTTCCAATTCAAGTTGTGACCTATCTTTTTCCGGCAAGATATTATGTGACTTGCCTGCAAACGATTTTAATGACCGGCGACATTTGGACGCTGTTTTTCCCGAACGTTTTGTGTATGTTCGCAATGGCGGTGTTTTTTTTCTGTGCAACGTACCGGATCACTCCGGAAAGACTTGAGTAGGAGGTTCCGAAATGTTTTTGCGACTTACGAATCTGATTATCAAGGAATTTCTCGCGGCACTTCGTGACCCGAAAGCGAGAATGCTTTTGATCGGTCCGCCGATTCTGCAGATTTTCGTGTTTTCTTACGCGATTACGCAGGAAGTGAAGAACGTACATCTTGCAATATATAATCAGGATGTTGGCGTCGAAGGGGCTGTTTTGGCTCAGCGTTTTGTTCATTCGCCGACTTTCAGCAAAATTGAGATGCTTTCACGGCAGGGAGAAATCAACCCGAAAATTGACAATCAGGAAGTAATGGGCGTACTGGTTATTCCGCAGGATTTTTCAAGAGAACTGTATGCCGGACGAAAAACCAGCGTTCAAATTTTACTTGATGGGCGGAAGTCGAACGCTTCGCCAATTGTCGGCGGTTATGCTTCTAAGATAATCAACAAATTTGTTCAGGAGCGGCTTCCGCACAACGCTTCGGGCGGTATTGCGCTGGAGACACGAAACTGGTTCAATGTAAATCTCGACCCACGAAAGACGACGATTCCTTCTTTGGTTTGTCTGCTGGCAATGATTCTGGGAATAATATTGTCCGCTCTTTCAAGTGCGAGAGAACGGGAAATGGGAACATTTGAACAGATGCTCGTGTCGCCTTTGACACCAACGGAAATTTTACTCGGCAAAGCGATTCCGGCGTTGGTTTTGGCGACCTTATCCGCTGTGATGCTGATTGGTATCACGATTTTTATTATGCGGATTCCGCTTCAGGGTTCGTTTGTGCTTCTTATCGTGTCGCTGAATTTATTCCTGCTGTCCGTGATTGGTGTCGGGTTGTTTATCAGTTCGCTCG
>JBOFQC010000317.1:0-4807 GCA_051660725.1 Thermoguttaceae bacterium | reverse complement strand
AGCGGCTCCCGATACGGCTCGGGAATTTCACGAACCGTGGACCAAAGCAGTGCCGCCTGTTCGTCACGAATGGTGTCGCTTTCCGGTTCGGGAGCGGCAATTTCTTCCAGAAGAAGGTCACTGGAATTTTGAAGCTGGTGTTCAGGATTGCGAATCCATTTGTGCGACAAATTCCTGGCGATACCGCAGAGCCAACCGGGAAGTTTTTCGGGTTCCCGTAGTTCGCCAAGTTTTTCCCACGCAGTTATGAAAGTTTCCTGTGCAATGTCTTCGCTTTGCTGCAAATTGCCGGTTATGCTGAACGTGACAGCCGAGACAAGATTTTGGTATTTTTGCACAATTTGCGCAAACGTTTCTCGATTTCCGACTATCGAAGCTGTACAAGCGTAAGTATTTGAATTGATTTCAGTTGTCATGATGTTCCACCTTTTGGTAACTACCTATTCTATCAGAAAAATATCTGTCTAAAAGAAAGTACCAAAATGGCGAACCGATTGGACAAAAAATGTGATTTTCAGATGTTATTATTAAGGATAGGTTTCATCATTATCCAATCCATACTCACATTCAAATTCTATTCTTTTCCTCAATTCCTTAGACTCTGCCTTGACCTTTTCAAAATGGGCAAGCATCCCGTATGCTTCTAACACCATCCCGGCGTATTTGTGTTCCTTAGATGTTTGCCACCACGATTTGCTCGGGAAACTATTATCTGTTAGGAAATCTTCGTGTTGTTCAAAAAACTCATCCAACAGAATCCAGTAATTTAAAAAAGCGGTTCTATCATCACTGTTGAAAATGCAAAGAATATTCACATAATACGCTTGTTTTGTCGCGTTTTTACAGTGAAAATCATAAACATATTTTGGAAATTCTTCTAACACCAGTTTTATTTCTCGTTGACATTCTTCGCTGATACAATTTTGAGAGTATCCTCGCAAAAAAGAGTCGAGGCACCATAAACTTGGACGAGGCAGGAAATCCTTGTAGTTCTTTCGTATATCTTCTAAAAGTGTAAGCAATGGTCGCATATTGGAGGATTGTGTTAAGTTGTGTTACTCTCAAGAGAGTCAGCCAGTTTTTTAAGTTCCGGGTACTCGTCAATTAGGAGTCCACCGAACTTCTTTTTTTCTGCCAGTTCCCACCACGAGTCGTCAACGTAGTCTGGATTTTCTCGCAAAAAAGCGTCCAGCATCACCCAGAAGGCACCATAAGCTTCACGCTCGTCGGTAGAAAACAATTTGATAAAACTACAAGCATTTAACGACACATTAATGTTGTAATAATTGCTCGCCCATTTATTGAAAGGGCGCATAAACCAATCGTCTGGCATTTTCATTCCCATCTCCTTGTATACTTCGTCACAACCTGATTGAAACGCGCAGAAATTGGCGTGAAGTGCTGTTAACTGAGGATGACCGATATACATGGCACATTTTTCTCTTATACACATTAAGTACTTGAAGATTCTTTGCATAGATATTTCAGTTATGTAATGACGTTCAGATCGAAAAAATGTCTAATATATTGACCGTCAATTCGCGGCGTACTGATTCTTTCCGGCTGTTATCGCCCCCCAAAAATACGAGACGACTGGCAAAACGTTAACTAATTGAAAAGAAATCATTCAGTTCAGAGGATGAGGTGTCAATAACAATAAGTCGTTGTGAAAGCATACGCAGTCTCGGGTCGCCAATAAGGGCCTTAAACCGGCTCGAATCGGTAAACTGAATAGGTCGGTGACTAACAAGAAATAGGTCTGCGTTAGCGTCTGCCACTGACAATGCGTGAACAAGCAGATCGACCAATTTGTCGTTTTGTGTTGGATCAACGGTTGCGAGGCGTTCCATCATGTTTTCGATAAGCGGAATTGAGATTTGTCCCGAAATCAGATTCGTGTCGTTTGAAACACCCAAAAAAATGTTCGAGCCGCCGATGCGTCCGAGTTTATTAATCAAAGAAGCGGCAAAACTAACCGCCTTTTCAATATTTTCTGCCTCGAACTCTGTCGGTTCATTAGGTTGGAACATGTCGAGTATCACAACGGCACTTCTGTTCTGCTGCTGTTCGTGAAGCCGAACTACCAATTTGTCGTGTTTCGCTGACGCACGCCAATGAATCCATTTTCTTATATCTCCAGACTGCCAATGCCGGACACCCAAAAATTCGCCACTTATACGGCTTGCCTGAAAGCGGCGTCGCTTTTGTTTTTCGTCTTCTGATTGTCTTTTACGGGCAAACCAATCGGACGAAATATTGCCCAGACGCGGATATACTAAGAATTCGACAGAACCGTGTTTCGGTTTTTTTTCCCACTTTGACCGAATATCTTTTTCGTCATATGCATCGGTGTCATCAACGGCAACATCATGACTTGCTTTTGATTTTTTGCTTTTGCCGGCAAATTCGTCAGACCCTAAAGTGGACCACGATTGAAAAAAACCGACAGGAAAACGTGTCGAAATCATTATTGGGCCAAGTCTGTAACGGCCTCTTTTATTAATTACGCCTGAGTAACTTTTTTTTATCGTTCCGCCTGCTCGTACAAATTCGAAATAAGCAATTGGTCTCATTAACTTTGAATTTTTCGAGCCTGATTTTTCATAAGTTACCGCATTTTCTTCGTGGACCGATTCGATACGGTCTTCAACGACAATTGCCCAACTAGACAAACGGGCACGCCTGTTTATAAGCTCAATTGGAACGTGAAACAGCTTTCCTGCAACGACATTTGACGGTTTGCCGCGAACAACCACAAGTTTTTCAAGTGTTACTTTACCGAGCCGCCAAGCAATAAAGAGAGGACAAACCAAAAGCGAAGCGAAGAGAAGCAGCAGATTTATTTCACGAAGAATTGCGCCGACGAACACAAACCCTACAACAACCAGATAAATTACTCCTTCTTTGCTTATTACACTTCGTCGCATCTCTTTTGGTTGTAATTTTGTGGGTTTTTTCAACAACCCGGAAGTTTCGCTGCGTTTCACTCCCGGCTCATAAAGGGAAACTTGTTAGCGTACAGCACCCGAAATAACTCGGTTTCTGCAAACAGCTTGAGTATACAAGGAAATTATATTATACTGTTCAACGGTAATAAAGTTACATTTCTAAGGTTGGGAAAAAAGGAAGGTTATCTTTTTTAACCAACGAAACCTCGGTAAACGAAGCTGACCAACGGAAGGCGGAGCACTTCACGCGAAGCGCAACGCCATGCCGTGCTACGGTATATAATTTTATCCATTACAAACAATATAGTCAATCAGCATTAGATCGTTAAATGCACATTCAAATTCTAGGAACAGGCTGCGCTAAATGTTCAAAATTAGCGACCCTTGCAGAAGAAGCCGCAAAGCAAACAGGATCAGAGTACACACTTGAAAAGGTTACCTCAATTGAGAAAATCACGGCATTGGGCGTAATGGTCACGCCGGCAATGATCGTTGATGGCAAACTTAAATGCAGCGGAACCGTGCCAAGCGTAGCACAACTCGCTGCAATGTTGAAATAATTTGGCTTTGGTAAGATAATCATTTTTACCCAAAGCCCAAAGCCTAATGCCTTGTCCCGCTATGTGTATTTTTTCACCAACCAATCTCCAAGGGAGGGAAAAAGCTGCGAAATGGCGAACAGAATTTTAGCTTTGCATGGAACGACGAGTTCAGGCTGACGTTTTTCGCAGGCGGTAACTATCCGGTTTCCAAGCCAGACGGGGTCGGTTTTGCCAACTTTGACTCCGGCTCCCGGCGCAAGAGCGGCCTGCGGAACTCCGTCCACGCCCTCAAGTAGGTAAAGTCGTGGGACATCGCGTTTTATTGGACCGGGGCAGACAAGTAAAACATGTAATCCTTCCGGTCCGAGTTCGAGTCGTAACTGCTGCGAATAGGCGGCAACGGCAAATTTCGTGACGGGGTACGCACCGACCCAGCGTGAAGCACTTTTGGCGGCTAACGAACCGATATTTACAACGCTTCCACGGTTTTTCAAAAGCATTGGTGCTGCTGCACGTGTACAGCGGACTGTTCCGAGTACGTTCAGGTCAAAAAGTGATTGAAATTGTTCCGGAGTTGTGTCGAGAACCTTACCACGCATTGTGCGGCCAGCATTATTTACGAGTACGTCAAGGCGACCAAATCGGTTTTCAACTTCTGAGAAAACCCGATCCACGTCTTCTTGTTGCGTTATATTTGCATGAATTGGCAGCACTTCGGCTCCAGATTCTGAAATTTCAGCGGCGGCTTTTTCAAGGTCCGGCTTTTCCAAAGCAACAAGAACCAACTTTGCGCCGGCTGACGCAAATGAGTCTGCGATGATACGGCCAAGACCACTTGAACCGCCAGTAATTAGTACAACTTTTTCCGACCAAAACATTTTTTACCCAAGTTTGCTGCCGAAAAAAGTTCGGCATTGCTCCCCGGAGAGACCTGCCGTATCGGTATAAATCGCTCCAAGCTAACAAAATTATCTCTACAAAATAAAAATTAATTCAAAAATCAGGTCCACATTGATTGTCAGGAGCTAATGCCTAGAACCTGATGTCATGAGCCTGACGTTTGAAGTCTAGCGTCAGAAATAAAGCCTAACAATAATATTAAACAATGCAATACGATGTTGCGATAATTGGTGGCGGTCCTGCCGGGTTGGCGTGCGCTGTCAGAGCTTCTAAGGATCCGAAAATCCGTGTTGCTTTGCTTGAAAAAAACGATATTTTCGGAAAAAAACTGCTTATTTCCGGGACCGGACAGTGTAACGTCACCCATGCCGGACAAATCGAAGATTTTTTAACAAAATACGGACCGGTTGAAAAAAG
>JBOFQC010000316.1:0-2736 GCA_051660725.1 Thermoguttaceae bacterium | reverse complement strand
AATCTTTTAGAAGAAATAATAACCGCGAGATTTCCACGTGATTTCAAGTGCGAATCTGGCGGTGCGTGGGTGAATCACCGCCGCATCGGACAACGTGACGTATACATGGTTCAAAATGCTCCAAACGCTTCGTGGTGTTTTTTCCGTGTGCAGCCCAACTTCGCAGTGCAGAGGTGGGACGCTTGGTCCGGGAACCGTGAAGTTATTTCGGAAAATGATATTGAACGTCAAAAAGACGGGATTCGGGTGCGTCTTCCATCTGAGGGAAATTCCTGCGAGTTAATCGTTTTCGGACCGAAACAAACCGTCGACGAGTCGCTTTCTGTGTACCGAAGATTTAACGATTTAAGTGTCAGGAAAATTGAAGGTTCCTGGGAATCCGAACTTCTTCCGACGCTTGACAACACTTTTGGCGATTTTCGTCTGCCTGCTCCGAAAAAAGGCGAGCCGAATTACATAGGAGCGGAAGCGCGACGTTTCCGTAATCATTCAGAGTATGAAATGCCCAAAACTGCACAAAAAGCAGGAAGCTCTCCGAAAGACGCTCTTGATTGGACGAAACCCGACTTTGACGACGCCGGCTGGGATTTGGTTACGGCTGGTTTTGAGACGACTTTTTTAACATATCCGGTTCCTGAAAATGCGAGTGACAAAGAACGCAAGGAATGGGAACAAGCGTTGATAACGGGACAAACTCTTTCCCTGAAAGGAGTTCCGTATAGGATGTCGTGGCGTTACGGGCTTGAAAAATATCCCGGCGACCAGGAAGGGTATCACGGACTCAAGGAGATTATTTCCGACGACTTTATCCGAGTCGAAACAGCCTCGGAACGGGCTCCGGTTTATTTCGTCTCGAATATTGTAAATGACGGCACGGCAACTTCTTCGCAGGACGGAAAGGCACGTGCGAATATACTCATCTGTGACGGAAAGCACGAATATAAAATCGACTCGAACGGAAAATCGCCGCAAGAAACGTGCATGAAACCTTCCGCTGTGTGGGTGAATGGGAAACCGGTAAACCTTAAAGGTGACCTGAAAAACGCAGTGGAGTTGGAAAAAGGTGTGAACCGCGTTTTGATTAAATTCGAATCACCCGGACGTTCACACGTCGTTTTCGAGAATGCCGAAAATCAATCTGGCGTCACCACTGCTGGTCCAACCACAACGCAAACAAGAACGCCTTTGGCAACCCAGTGGTTCGATAACAAACGCTGTTTCCGGTTCATATCCAATCCCGTTGAATCGAGAAATTCAGTACCCGCCGAGTTGTTTCGGTTTACCGCACCTCCGGGTTTGTCGAAAATTACTTTTTGGACAACTGGTCGGCCTGCCGGAGTTTACGTTGACGGAAAGGAATTGGTGACGTCTTCGGATTCATCAAATACGCACAATTTTTCCGGTGTTTTGGATACGTGTTCTGCTAAACCGCCAGTCGTTGCGGTACGGATAATTCCGGAAAGCACACTGAATTCAGACGAGTTACCACGTGATTGCACCGAACTTTTTGATGTCAAGTTGACATGCGAAAAGGGCGAAATCGAGCCGGGCGACTGGTCGAAGCTAGGCGTTCTGGAAACGTACAGCGGCGGAATCTGGTATCGGAAGAAACTGAATATTGACGAATCTGAACTGAAAGCAGACAGGATTATGTTGGACCTCGGAAAGGTCGTTGCGTCTGCGGAAGTGCGGATAAACGGCAAATTGGCAGGTGTTTTGACGACTTCGCCGTGGAAGGTTGACATCACGAAACTCCTGAAACCGGGCGAAAACAAGATCGAAGTACTTGTGATGTCAACGCTTGCGAACCATTACCAAACGATTCCGTCTGATTACAAGGGTAATCCGACAGCTGGGCTTTTGGGACCGGTTCAACTAATTTTACAGAAAAGCGAAAAATGACGTCCTCGTCCAAAATGACGTCCTTGTCAAAAATGATGTCTTAGCCCAAATTGCATTTTGGGCTGCATATTGTTTTCAAAGCCGAAAAGTGTAGAATATGCGGTATTCGGATACACGTTATGGAAGGCGACTTTATCCGAGAAGATATTTTACCCGCCAACTTATGTTGGCGGCTCGCTGTTCTAACGTTGGCGGCTTCGGCTCGTTTAACATGTTCACCTCAAACCTGCTCACCTTATAACCCTTTAAAAATATGCGTTCTGATACAGTAAAAGTCGGCGATTCACGTGCTCCACATCGTAGTTTACTCCGTGCTTGCGGAGTTTCGGAGCAAGATTTTGGTAAGCCGTTTATCGCAATTGTGAATTCGTACATTGACGTGATACCGGGTCACATTCATCTCGACGTTGTCGGCGAATACGTAAAACAAGCCGTAATCGAAGCGGGCGGTGTCCCTTTCATTTTCAACACCATTGGCGTCTGCGACGGAATCGCAATGGGACATGACGGCATGAAATTCTCGTTGGCAAGCCGTGAAATAATCGCCGACTCCGTTGAAGTAATGCTTCAAGCTCACAAATTCGACGGAATGATATGTATTCCGAACTGCGACAAAATCACGCCCGGCATGTTAATGGCAGCCGTCAGGTGCAACATTCCGACAATTTTTACAAGCGGCGGACCAATGGAAGCGGGCCGGGACGCAAACGGTAAACCGCTCGACCTGATCGACGCTTTTGCCGGTGCCGCAGCGAAACAAAATGGCAAAATTTCAGCCGAGCAACTTTTGGAAATTGAGCAAAAATGCTGTCCGACATGCGGTTCGTGTTCGGG
>JBOFQC010000315.1:0-1539 GCA_051660725.1 Thermoguttaceae bacterium | reverse complement strand
TGAAAAGTATTCTTGAGGTGCCCGGTGTCGCACGAAATCTTGATCCGATTTCGCTTGATTTATATTTGACGTACCAATATGTGCCGCATCCGCGTACAATATTTGAAGGAATTTCAAAATTGTCGCCCGGTAATTTTGCCAAATACTCCGTTTCAAGCGGTGAATTTCAGGTCGAATCGTACTGGAACTGTGATTTCAATGAGGAAACACGGCACAAAAGTTTCGAATCGTGGTCGCAGGAGTTGCGCGAACTGCTTACTTCAGCGGTAAAAATGCGGATGCGAAGCGACGTGCCACTTGGTGCGTTTCTGTCCGGCGGAATCGACTCGACAATAATCACCGGGCTGATGCAGCAATTTAGCGGTCAAAAAGTCAAAACGTTTTCAATTGGTTTTCCGCAAAAGGAATACGACGAAACGTCTTACGCACGTTTGGCAGCTGAAAAGTTCGGCACTGAACACGAGCAATTTTTCGTAACGCCGGACGCCAAAGAGGTGCTGCCGAAATTGGTCTGGCATTACGACGAACCGTTTTCTGACAGCAGCGCGATTCCGACGTATTACCTTTCGCAACTTACCCGAAAGCATGTAACGGTTACGTTATCGGGAGACGGGGGCGACGAACTTTTCGCCGGTTATGAACGGTATCTTGCCGTGAAATGGGGAAAATGGGCCGATTTACTTCCGCTTTGTATACGAAAAATACTGAGTGGACCGATTATGCGGATGATTCCGGCCTCGATTCACCAAAAGTCGCCGCTTCGGCGCGGCAAACGTTTTTTAGAAGCTCTCGGCATGCCGCCAATGGAACGGTATTTGCAGTGGATTGCAATTTTCAACCGCTCCAGAAAACATGAACTTTATTCGAAAGAATTCGCACAGCAGCTCGCAGCGGTTTCGGCTAAGCAGTCTGGCGGCGTTTATGACATGCTAAACTTTTTGCTCGAAGCTGAGGCCAAAAGTAACAAAAGGGACGAAATTACGTCTATTTCGTTAACCGACCTAATAACTTACCTGCCTTGCGATTTGATGAACAAGGTTGACATTGCGTCAATGAGTGTCGGCTTGGAGACTCGGGCGCCGTTTCTCGATTACCGAGTTGCGGAACTTGCGGTTCGTATGCCGATAAACTGTAAAGTACGTGGTAGAATTGGTAAATACATACTCCGTGAAACATTTCGTGAGCTTTTTCCACCTGAGTTGCTTAGCCGACCTAAAATGGGGTTTGGCGTACCGCTAGATCACTGGTTTCGTGGACCGCTTGCCGGATTTGTTAAAGAAATTCTGCTCGATCACAGATGTACCAAACGGGGTTATTTCAATTCGGAATACGTCGCAAAAATAATAAACCAACACCAAGCCGGCCAATTCGACCACGCCGGACGCATTTATTCGCTTTTGTTCCTCGAACTCTGGATGCGGGAGTGGATAGATAGGTGAAATTTAGATGTCAGACGTAAGACTTCAGATTAGGTGAATTTTTTGAGAAAATCACCCAACCCGCCAACTAACGTTGGGTCGGCTCGCTAAATGTTTCCGG
>JBOFQC010000314.1:0-5578 GCA_051660725.1 Thermoguttaceae bacterium | reverse complement strand
TCCATGCACTCAATTTTTCGAAGATACTGGCAATTATGTCGTTTTATTGCTAGTTTTCTTTGCGTCATTAGCTGTAGGGATATATAAATCGGTACAGCTCGCGTTGCGAAGACGGTTCGGAGCTTGGAACATACAGTTTTTCCCTGACCGGTTTACATTCTGGGGACGCATGCCATTTTATCAAACCTCGCAAATTGGAATAAAAATTGACGACGTGGAAAAAGTAACTGAGCTACTTCCGTTTTGTCCGACCGAACGTAAAATGAATTTCTTTGAAGACGAGACGCTTTTTGTAGAAATCGAAGGGAAGCAGTACGACTTCGCCTCGATTCCCATTCCATGCCAAACAGTTGAGGAACAGGAGTGGATAGCGAACTTTTTTAGGGAAAAATGTGGTTTAGGACAAACCGAAAAACAAGATTACTAAATTTATGAACATAACAATAAAAGATTTTCAAGAATTAATCCACAAAATGTACTTCGAAAAAGACAACGAAAGAGGCGTTGCGGGAACATTTATGTGGTTAATGGAAGAGGTTGGCGAACTTTCAACTGCACTTCGTGACGGTACAAACGAGGAGCGGAGCGAAGAATTTGCCGACGTTTACGCTTGGTTGGCAACTTTAGCAAACATTGTCGGAGTCGATTTGACTGAAGCAATTGCAAAAAAATACGGTCAAGGCTGTCCTGGTTGCGGATTGTTTATATGCAATTGTGCCGACACGGAAAAACCTTAGTGTTATTGTCGCGTTTGTTTTGTTGGGAATATAATGATTATGAAATAGATGTAATATACACTCGTGAAATACTAAAGAAAACATGCAAGTGTTTCATTTTGCACAGCCTTGTGTTTCATTTTGATACAGGGTGGTGTTTTATTTTAATACACAAGGCGGTTGGTTTTGCAGCTCTCCTAAACTAACATAGTGTAAAAACAGGTAGAAATTTGTTTTTCTGGCCTAAAATCAATTGTAAAAATAATGTTTTTTAAATAAAAATTAAAAAAACAAGTATTTTTACTAAATATAGTCGATTAACAATAAAAGTGGCATGAGAAATGCTCCGTATTAAATAAGTACATCATAATTTTATTGTTTTGGTAAATTTTTTAGAAGAAAATAAATTAATATATGAAAAAAAGTAATAATTTAAGCTAATGGGTTGATTTTACTTTTTTTCTCAGCTATAATACATATAGAAGGTACGTTTTTTCTTCGTAGATTTTTGCTTTTATATCCTAATAATTTGGGGGTGATCAAATGAAAAATATTAATTACATTTTGGCACTATTAGCGTTTTTGGTCTTTGCACAGGTTTCCGTAGCTCAAGTAGGCGAAGGAAATGGCAATATGTCCGCTTTGAATGCGTTTGCTAACGATTTTTCAATCCTTCAGGATGAAACAGATGACCACTTAGGAGTCTGCACAGAAAATCCTGCAAGTTTAGGACCAATTGTTGAGTCGACTTTACGTAATGATGAGCAGCCAAATTACGAAGAAGAGTACGTAGCTTACAGAAACTCGCAGCCAACACGTAATTCATTAATGAATCCGCCAAATGTTCCTAGTAGGCCGCCATATAATCCCATCCCACCGGAAACACCTACAGACCCACCGCCACCTCCTACAAATACGACTCCGGAACCATCCTCCTTTGCAATTGCTATGTGCGGAATAATGGGATTAGGTTTGTTTTCCAGAAGACGGATCGTAAAGTAGTATTTTAAGTCATAAGTAAAATTGTGCTTTAGTTGACCTTGAGGTCAGATTAAGCTAAGCCAAGCGGAACACACCGAAAAATGAATTCAGTTTGTTCCGATTGGCTTTTTGTTTTTTAAATTATTGTATGATTATACTTTAGTTTAATGTTGTTGATTACTGCATGCACCGGTTTTCTTTATATACTGTCGCCCGGAATAAATTGCATGTTTTCAAATGTTGGGAAAGCAGTGGATAATCAGTTCCAAACATTGAAAAACTCGGGAACAGAGCCGACCTATTCACGCCTCGACGGCAGGTCGCGGGGGGCGGAACACTTCACGCGAAGCAATTCACTTCCCGCCCATACCGGGCTCCGGTATAAGTTCTGGCACTCCCTCTTGAAAAAATTTTGTATAATGCTCTAATACCACAACAGCTTTGGTGGTAATCTTGGTATTGGTCCGGTTGTCGCAAACTGTAAGTTGCACCCTTAGCTCAATTGGATAGAGCATCGGTCTACGGAACCGAAGGTTAGTGGTTCGAGTCCACTAGGGTGTGTTTGGCATATCTATACTGAACGTGGTCAATATGTAGCAGTTTATTCGCTTGGTAAACCCTTGATTTTTCCATAAGGTAAAGCAAGGAAAACCGTGATTAAATGACTACGCATGGTATAAATTGTTGATCAAGGATTTTCGCCAATTCTTGTGCCCAAGCCGGGTAAAACGTAATGTTTTTATCGAATACTGTTGTGTTTTATTGGCACGACGAGATTTGAAATTTTCGTTTAATCTGGTTGACGAACTTTATGGTGGTTGTAGCTCAATTGGTGGAGCATCGGATTGTGGCTCCGAAGGTCGAGGGTTCGATCCCCTTCAACCACCCTACTATAATGTGTTACGGTATTGACTGCGTCCGTACATGTTGTTTTTCAATTGTGGGCACCTTTTGGTGCTCATTTTCTTTTTTAGGAGATAACATAAATGTCTGAAAATAAAAAATTACATTGTGTTAGACTGGCTCTTGTCGCAATATTTTTCATGTCTGTTTTGCCTTTGGGATGTATTGAACCAACGGCTGAAACCAAAAAGGGTTCCAAAAATCTGGCCCAAAACTCTGAAGATGATTCTCAAAAGAGTGAGTCTGGTCCAAAAACGACAAAGGCGTCAGGAAAAACCTCCAAAACAAAAGAAACTAACAGTAAATCAGGACAAGGTTCTGACAACTCCAAAAGCAGTTCAAAAACTTCGAACAAACGGTCCGAAGTAAAAGGGACGACTGATAATAAGCAGAACGGTAAGAGTACTTCTGGAAAAACCGAAACAACTGCTTCGACAAGCAAAGCTGGTTCTAAAGCGGACAATGAAGTCGCAAGCTCAAATTCTGGTGGTGTCAAGTCGAGCACTAAAGCAACAACCGTTGAGAAAGAATTTACGATTGACGATTCCGAATCGATGTCCGCAGACGATTGGTTCTCTGGAGTTTCTGACGGCGAAGTAATCATAATCGAACCGTCTCTCTTCGAAGAAGACATTGACGATGCGGGTGACATAACGGCAGAGTCTGTAGATATTACAGACACCGAACCAACCAACTCAGACGACTGGTTTTCCGGCGTAACTGATGGGGAAGCAATATACCTTGAACCGGCACTGGAAGAAGACGAAGATCATATTCTGCCCGGCGTAACTGGCGGTGAAGAAATAAGCGAATCGTTAATCGAAGACGAGACGTTTAACGAGGATTCAACCCAAGCAGTTGAATATGAAAATGAACTTGATGTTTTTCCCGGTTTAACTGATGGTGAAGGGATTATTGACGATTCCATGCTTGAAGAAGAAATGCCGGAACCAATGATCGAAGATGAGCCGATTCAGGAAGAGCCAGTCGAGGAATTTAATTACGAAGAAGAACTAGACGTTTTTCCCGGCACAACCGACGGGGAGACAATCATTATGGATTTCCCGTTGAAAGACGCGAGCGAACCTGAAATTGTGCTTCTTTTCAAGCCGAATACCCGTTTTGCGGCAGATAAGTCGGCAAATGTAAAATTACCTCCGGTTGCCGATCTTGAAGGGCAGGTTGACGCACTTCTAAAAAAAATTTCCAGTACAATTGAAGACCTTGACGGAAGTGTGAAATTTGCCGACGATGCGGACGCTCTTTACCGTGACGCCAACGCTTTGGCTCTTGTTGCGTTGGCTCTTGGACTTTCTGAAGAAAATAACAAATACAAAAAGGCCGCTCCAGCGATTATTGATGCCACGATGAAGTTGGAAAAAGCGACCAGTTTGGATGAAGCGACAAAGCTGTTTGCCGAACTAAAAAAGTCGACTTCCATAAATGCCGAGTCTGATAAGTTGGAATGGAAAAAAGTCGCATCATTGAAACCGATAATGAAAGCGGTTCCCAATATTAACACCGTTGTCAAACGTAATCTGAGAAACGAATCGGCATTGAAAAAGGGTGTCCAGCGTGTGATTGAAGGTTCCGCTACACTTGCCGCTATTTCGCAAGGTTGTATTCCAAACGCAGACGACACGATTAAACCGGAAGCGAAGCAAGAATGGACAGACGAATGCATTAAGTTCCGTGATATTTCGCTTGAGCTTAACAAAAAAGCACATGATTTTGCTGACGGGAAAGCAAGCCATGAAGATATCGAAGCTGTTTTCGACAAACTAACAGAAAGCTGCAACTCTTGCCACACGCATTTCTTTTCTGGCACGATTGAAATCGAATAGAATTAGCATTATACTCTCCCTATAAGGTACTTCGGTTCTTGTGCTCTTGTTGGAATCAGGAATTTGAAGCAACAAGTGATGTACGAGACCGCAAGTCGGTCCGCACGGTTTTCTTGAAAAAGGGTTGAGTATGAAAAATTCATGTAAAATATTAGTCTCTATTGGATTGCTTTATTTTCTTGGCATCACTTTTGTCTTTTATTTGCCGCAAAGCGGTGCAGCAGCTGAGCAAAAGCCCGAATTCCGTTTTGAGCAGGCGATTCAGGATTACGAGAAAGCCGACTCAGTGACACCGCCTCCAGTTGGAAGCACACTTTTTGTTGGTAGTTCGACTTTTGCTCTCTGGAAAACGATACCGGATGATTTCAAGGCAATAAAAGCGGTTAATCGAGGTTTTGGCGGTTCGACTGTGCCCGAAGTGACGCAGGTATTACCGAGAATTATAACGCCTTTTAAGCCGGCAAACGTTGTCTTTTTCTGCGGCGGAAATGATATCGCAGGCGGTGCGGAACCAGAAAAAGTTTTCGACGACTTTAAAATTTTCTTGAAGCAGTTTTGGGCCGAGTGTCCGGAATGTGAAATTTTCTTTGTCTCAATTTTTCATGCACCGATTCGCGAAAAGTTCTGGACAAAACAAGATAAATACAACGCACTTGTAAAGGAACTTGCGACTAAAACCGAACGGTTGTATTTTATTGATGTAAGACCAGTGTTGGCTGATGCGGGCGGAAAACCGTACGATAAATTCTTCAAAGACGACATGTTGCATCTGAGTGCTGAAGGTCAGGACGCGATTGTTCCGCTTATTCTGAAAACCGTAAGAGATGTGCGGTTGACAATGGTTTCGTACTTATCCAAAGAAGATCAGGAAAAAGTCGAGAAGGCGGTATCTTATTACACTCAAGTACCGAAAAAGTACAACTGCGCCCAATCAGTTGCGAAAGCGTTTGGACGTGAAGATTTAGTAGAAGAGTTAAAAGCAAGCGGCGGAGGGCGTGCCCCTGATGGTATTTGCGGCGCACTTTACGCTCTATTTTTGCTGACGCCGGAAAGCGACCACGCTGAGTTTACGCGGATTTTTGAACTTTCGGTTGGCAACTTGAAGTGTCATGATATCAAGGCTGCGAGCAAAAC
>JBOFQC010000313.1:0-1829 GCA_051660725.1 Thermoguttaceae bacterium | reverse complement strand
GGTCCGTCGGCATCAGCTTTTATTAGAATGTGAGCTCGCCTAACCTTTGTGGATGTGCCTTTGAGTTTCTTGATTGTGTCGGTGCAAATTTTTCGTTCTTCGTCGCTGAGCCGAACGATGTACAATTTTTTCATGGTAATCCGGCGAACGAACGGCTTCTTGGCGGAGGTGGTCAGAAACGAGTCGATGTCCGATTTTTGTAACGTCGCGTTTTCGTCGTAAAACTTGCACTGCACGGCAACGCATCCGGTTCCGTCGGCTAATTCGCAAACGAGATCGATTCCGGTGTCCGGTTTGCCATCTCTTAGCGGAAAGTCTTGCCACATCCAGACTTGCGAAAACTGATCAACGTAAACGGGTTCGAGCTGCAGATACTTTTTGATAAGAATTTCAAAGCGGTCCCCCTTATCCCGTTGGGACGTATTTTCAGCGGCAGCGCGAATTTCGGCGAGAATGGATTGCAATGCGGTCATCGTTTTTTCGATTTTGTATTGGCGAGCCGGGTACGTTAGTGCCCAGTAAGTGGCGGTTTTGTAGAACTTATCTACATTCTACAAAATTTTCGTTAAAAATCTACCCGTCAAGAGTGGGTTTCAAGATTCCGTTGTGCTATTTTTTGTGCGGGAAATGTGGTAAAATATGCGGGCTGTGCCCTGCCGATTTCCCCTATTTCTGACAATTGCCCCACCAATGGATAGTATTTTTCAAAGCCCAAAATTCAACGATTCCTGCCGAAATATTCTGCAATTATTTGAAAAAAAACCGTTCTTATGTACACCCATGTCTGCCGCTTTACTTGCTGAATTGGAGTACAGTTTCCCTGAACGGTCGTTCAAAATAAAAACGGGTGATTTACTCTATGATGATTGTATTCTATTCAAGCAAAATTTTGATTTGAATTTGCTTATACCTGATGAGAATAATACCATAAAAACCGAGTGGGATGGGCATTGTTGGGTTGAATTTGACAACAGGTACATTATAGACATTTCATTATTTAGAACCATTTATTCCGATGCTTTCACGAAGCCATGTAAAAAAGATATTTTGAGTAAGTTTGGAACCGACGGCGGATGCCTAATTATCGACAAACAGAATCCTGAATTTTTGTTTAGGTATATTGAACACAATGAATTGCAAAAGAACATCATTGATGGAATACTTCAATCAGTGTCCCTTTACATGAATCAACCAAACAGTATTTGATACCACTAATTGCCCACAGAATACCATGAATCAAACACTCAAACTCGCAATGGTAGCGGCTCTCGACGGGTTGGCTCCCGCCGATGCCGTCAAGAATGAAATGTTTGCGCGAGGCTTTGGCACTGAAAAACGCGAGACGGAACACGGTGTTTTTACCCGAGTTGGTGGTGAATTTTATTGCGTCCGCTACAAGCCGAAACTCACGCTCGACATTAAAAGTGTTACGTTTAATGCCGCCTGTGTCAGGCTGCTTCCAGACTGGCAACACGTTTCTATCTCCTTTTGCGACAAGGAGTTACGCATTATCGTTTAGCAAGCTGCGGAGCATGATAATAACGTACATAAATTTTCCAAATCCAGAAACGGAAAACCAATTCTGCACCGTGCATGCGACATGATTCGCCGCGACTTGGATGCGGCTCGCAAAAAGTGGATTGCCGAAGCGGAAACGGTGTCAGAACAGGCGGAACGGGAGCAGTCGGATTTCTCTATTATTGTAACGGCAAAGGGAAATACGCTGATTTTCACGGCTTGCGGCACACTTTTATTAGCAACCTCGGCAAAGCTGGCGTGTCGCCGAAGACGGCACAAGTTTTGGCTCGCCATTCTACGATTGAGCTTAC
>JBOFQC010000312.1:0-2560 GCA_051660725.1 Thermoguttaceae bacterium | reverse complement strand
ACCGGCTCCACCGGCTCCACCGATTGCATTTAAATCGGCGGCACTTGCGAGGTGCATGTTGGGCGCAAAGGCCATTGGCATGAGCATGGCACCGGCGAGGACCGCTGAAACGAACGGAGTCGCTAACTTCGCTTTCATTTGTCCTAGAAGTCTAAAGAAAAAGTAATTTCTCATATTTGTTCCTCCATATTTAAAGGCTATAGGCTGACAGGCTTCAGGTGTTGCGATATCGTTCGTTGTTACGATTTCGTAAGCCTGTCGTCTATCGCCTGTTAAAAAAATCCTCAGCAATCGTTGCTTCGGGGCCAAAAAAATGTTTTTTACCCGGCGACTACGCTCCGCTTCGTCCCCGGCTCTTTTATGCTGTTATTTTTTCACGAAAATAATTCAGCATACGCAGAATCGTCATATCGTAACGCCAAATACGAGTAAAGTTTACAGATATAGCGTCGTAACGATTTTGTCGATTTTAGTGAAAACCTTTAATATAAATGAAACGCTACAACAAGTTATGAATATTACAAACTTGATTACTGTTGTATTTCAAAGACTTTAACGAAAATTTAAAAATCAGATACGATTTTTTAAAAAAAGAACATTAAACAATAATTTTGTTTGTGTCATTCAAGATAACTCCGACACTCAGGCCGGAGCAATTAAGAAAACACTTCTTGAAGATCAGCGGCTAATTTGCATTCTTTTTGCGTTTTTTCGCAATTCCTGTGACTTTTTGCTGCATGATTCTGCCAGCTTTGAAACCGACAACGGTTTTCGCTTTAACCTTCACCGTTTCACCGGTTTTCGGATTTCGACCAACTCTCGCTGCCCTTTGCTTTACTTCGAAAACACCGAAGTTGCGAAGCTCGATTCGTCCGCTCTGTGCTATGGTTTCGGTAATTTCGTCCAAAAACTTCTGAACGATTGTTTGAGCTAATGTCTGCGTAATATCCAATCGCTCTGAAATAACTCTAATAACATCCTTTTTCTGTACCATGTTTCCTCCATTAATAAAGTGGACATAAAATAATTACGCTGTAACAGTTGTATTATTTTACGTACAAACACAAAGTAAATCAAGGGCTGGCAAACAAACTTATTGTAACCAAATATGTTTTTGTGTCTCTAATAAGTATTTCGTGTAAATTTGGGCTAAACATATCAACCTTGACGCCGTGAAATAAAAAACGCAAATTGGTTATGCACTTTTTCTCTTTATGCGTGAAAAACGGCTCTATGCCTGGTTTTTTAGGCTATTCACATAATTTGCCAGTTTACACCCAGCCTGTATGTGTTCTCTGTTATTGATTTTTAACAAAATCTGATTATAATCGAAAAAAATAATATTTTTACAAAAAATTCTAACGTATTAGTCGCCTATATTTACGCTGAAACGCAATTCAGCAAAAATTTGCATTATTAGAAAAGAAAGGATTGGTATTATGAGGAAAAACCTCACCTATCGATTAACGTTTTCACTTTTTATTGTGACGAGCTTGTGTTTCTTGTGTCTTTCGCCTGCTTTTTCCGCAAATTCAGCTTCCCCAAAGCTTGATTTGGAATCTGAATGGCTTTTTCAGTGTAAAAACGAGCCTACTTTTGACAAAGTAAAGCAAGAAATTACCTGGGCTCGTGAAATGGCGGACCGCATCTCCAAACTCGAAAACGCAGACACCGAAAAAATCAGCAAACTCGTCGACGAACTCGGTGCTGTAGAAAAAAAACTTGCCGACGGAAAAGAAACGACTGAAAAAGCAACCGATCTCTATCTGAAAGTAAGAGACACAAAACGAAAAATCGCTTTTAGTAATCCGCTTGTCGACTTTTCGCAAGTGATTCTAATCGACAACCCGTATCCAAAAGGAAAACCCGGCGACGCAACCGATGAATGGGGCCACGAAGCCAGACACAGAAACGGTTTCATGGCAGAACCGGGCGGAAAAATGCTCGTCGTCGACCTCGACGGAAACGTCGTCCGTGACCTCCTCGAAGGAATCGAAGGAAGTTTTTGGCGTCCCGACGTCTCGTACGAAGGTGATTCCGTCCTCTTTAGCTTCCAACCGAAAGGGGAAAAATCATTTCACATTTACAAGGTAAACATTGACGGAAGCGGCCTAAAACAACTTACTTACGGCGATTACGACGATTTGGACCCAATCTTTACACCTGAAGGAAAGATTATTTTCTGCTCCAGCCGTCAACACTCGTATGTTCGCTGTATGCCGATGACCCACTCTTTCGCCGTTTCTCGCTGTGATGCCGACGGAAAAAATATCTACGTCATCTCCGCAAATGGTGAACCGGAATATCTCCCGTCAATGTTAAATGACGGACGTGTAATTTTCACCCGCTGGGAATATACCGACAAAGCTCTTTGGCGCGTACAAAGTCTTTGGACAATGAATCCGGATGGAACGAACACATCCACATTCTGGGGCAACCAAAGCGTTTGGCCGGACGTGTTAACCGAAGCCCGTGCCATTCCAAACAGCCGACGCGTTATGTTTACCGGTGTTGGTCACCACGCATGGTTCAACGGAAGCATTGGAATTATCGATCCCGA
>JBOFQC010000311.1:0-1881 GCA_051660725.1 Thermoguttaceae bacterium | reverse complement strand
ACATATCCGGCGAATCAATTTCAATGGGACTGTGAACGTGTTCCGTTGACTGTGGGTTGGCAAGCACTTTACAAATACACCAAACCATGAAAATAGTGGCAGAACCTACCATAACGAACATCATTATCCAGCCGCCTGTAGTCATTGTATTTATTCCAGCTTACTAGGTAAAATTGGCAAGCACGTCATTAATTTTGTCATTTGCTTTACCCGTTTCCTTTTTTTCCGACTGTTCGTATTCCAATCCCAACTCAAACTCATTGATTCCGGGCGATTTCCTACTTTCTTTACTTTCCAAGTAGGTGTTAAAATTGGAATCCGATGTATTATATGGCTCTCTTTCGTTCAAAACGCTTTCATAATACAATTCGATAAATATCAGGTCTGGAATTATTACTTTTCCAAGAGGTCGCCAATTTTCAGTGCTTGGCAATTGCGTGAACGACGAATTCGCTTCGTTATTTACATTACCACTAGAAGAATCCGCGTGATTTTGTTCGTTATTAAACCCAGCGTTTGCACCAGATAAATCCGGCTGTTCGTTTGCAGAAAGTTCTCCAGCGTCACTATTTAGAAATTCTTCCTTTTCAACGGCAACATTTTCGACATGATTGCCGCCTTTTACAAGTAAATTAAACGAAAGCGGCCCGTTTTCCGCATCAACACCTTGATAATACACATTAGGCGAACTTTTAGCAAAAACATCGCCGCACAATTCTATTATTGCGTTGCCAATGATAGAATGCTTGAAAGTGTTGAATTCGTTGGTAGCGGTAACAAAATCCGGTTGAACTAAAATGTAATTCTGACCTGCGCCGCCATTAAGAAAAACCTTGTTTTCCTTGCTTTCGGAACACACAACAATTGTTTCGTTAAAACCTTTTGCCGTGAACCACTGTATATTTCTTGCACTGGTACGGTCCAAATTCTCTGCGTCATTAACGGTTCGCACTTCGTACCAATGCGACAACCTTTCGTCAAGAATTACTTCGTTTGAATCGCCGTTCACAAAAACCGCCTTGTCGCCGCCGCCGTAATATGACACCACATCAACCGAAGTGAAACCGTAAATCGAAATCGCCAGCTTAGTATTTTTACCGCCAGTGAATGTGACTTTTCCGTCTTCAAATATTACGCAATCCTGTTCAGGAGTGTCGTAAATAACCGCTCGATTGGAGCCGGCGACACCATCAACCACGAATATTTTGCCGCCAGTTACCGTGTATATCTTTTCATCAGAAGTTGTAAACGTAACGATTTCGTCCTGAAAAAAGAAAATGTCGTTTCCATCCGTTCCGTTCAGGTTCACAACGGTTGCTTCGTCACGAATCACGTACTGGATATGTGTGAAAAGCGATGTGTCGATTTGCGGCAAATTATATTTCGACCAGTCAATTTCCGAACCACCGCCGCCAAGTATCAGTGCGTTTCTGTTTGTGCCTCCGCTCTCGCCACTTCCCGGTTCAGAATCTCCGAAACCCAATTGCGGCAATACCAGCTGTAACTTGTTTGTCGGTAATATGTTCTGAAAATTGACGTGTGAATAATTTGCGTCATCAAGCGGTACTTCGACTCCGTTAATTTTCAAGGAGCCGGTATCTAAATCAATCGAAATCTCGTCGGTTCCGTCTTCGTTCAGTACGATTTCTTTCGTTTCGTAAGTGTCGTCATCCGTGTCACCGTCTGGATCATCTTCTGAGTCGTCATCAGAATCGTCGCCGCCATTATTTCCGCTTGTCGAATCGAAACTAATAGTCGCGTACGCAACTTCGCTTGTCGTGCAACCGTTTGAAACGTAAACGGAAATTACCCGTTCGTCGCGGTCAGTGTCGGCGGAAGCACTTCCGTATTCCAATGTTTTCAGCACCGAAAGATATTCTT
>JBOFQC010000310.1:0-1669 GCA_051660725.1 Thermoguttaceae bacterium | reverse complement strand
TCGTCCACGACAAGCACGTTCAAATGAGGAGCGGAAAAGAATTTGATCGTTTCCGTCTGCGTCATTGTCGTGAATTTGGTTGCCGCTTCTTTGTTCAAAGCTGAAGCAATTGGCAAACAGTACAACGGTTTATGCACTGACGCGACACCTTTTTCGTCGACGACTTTGTCGTCTTTATCTATAAGCACAACGATTTCAGAGCCGGCCATTTTCTCTTTGATCGCGTTTTTAAACATCGTGAAACTGCTTGCTTCCAAAAACACGTGCGTGAAGAACCGCTCACCGAGGTTTTCGACGAAATCGTTGCCATTTTCGAAGAATTTACACGGCACACCGAGCTTGTCGAAAGCGTAGGCAATGGAATCTCGGTGCGGCTTCGTCTTCGACAAAATAGCGCACGGCAAGTATTCGCCGTGTGCAACTGCAATTGGTTCTTTGGAGATGACTTTTTGCGGAAACTCAAACGTAAACGTGGTGCCAACACCGTAAGTGCTTTCTACGGAAATACTTCCGCCCATTAATTCGAGCAGCTTTTTCGTAATAGCCAGTCCGAGTCCGGTTCCTTCAATATTGCGGTTACGTGTGGTATCAACTTGCGTAAAGCTTGTGAACAGCTTGGCAACGTCTTCCGGTTTCATACCGGGGCCGGTGTCCTGAACCGCGACGCACAGCATGAAACTTCCGTCTTCCGGTCGGATGCGGTGCCACATTTTCAACTTTATGAAACCTGTTTCGGTGAATTTCACGGCATTACCGAGAACATTTACCAGAATCTGTTTCACACGGGTTTCGTCACCTTTCAGCACGGACGGAATTGACGGGTCGATTTCGACGCAAAACTCAATTGGCTTTTCGCCGATGCGTATGTAAATCAATACAATCGTGTCGTTTATAACCGAAGACGAAAGGTACTCGGTCTCCACGAGTTCCATTTTGCCGGACTCAATTTTCGAGAAATCCAAAATGTCGTTGATAATCGCGAGAAGTGAATTTGCCGCCCGCTTGATATCGTAAATATGACGCTTGACATTTGTGTTTATTTCTTCGCGTTGGATCAGTTCCGACATTCCAATGATTGCGTTCATTGGCGTGCGGATTTCGTGCGACATGTTCGCTAAAAAATTACCTTTTGCAATATCCGCTTGAATTGCGAGTTCGGACTGTTCACGAATCGTCTCGACGACAAGGTACATGTAAACAGCCCCCAAAGCTACAAGAATTGCAAGCACGGCAGCCGCGACAATTGTGAAGGTTTGGTTCGCTTTTATTACTCTCCGAATAGTGCTTTTTTCGCCTTCAATATACTTGTTGACGTTGTTGAAAAATTCAATTGCTTTGTCAGACAGACTACGTACACTTAAAAAAGCCTCAGCAGTATTGATGTTTTTGTCGAGAGTGGCAAGAACCGAGATTTTATAAAAATCGGCCTGGTCTTGTAATGTTTTAAAGTCGTCAGAACTTGCATCTTTTGTATTCTCATACCGCACCGCATGTTCTATAAGTAGATCATCCAGTTTTTGGAACTCATTTTCCAGCTGAGTGCGTAAAGCAGAGCGTTCGTTGGCGTCATTTTCGAGTAGAATATCACGTCCGATAACACGACACGACCAGAGCGACTCCACGATGCGGTGTAGTTCGTCGAGCTTGGTTATGCTTTCCTGTGAAACCT
>JBOFQC010000309.1:0-2606 GCA_051660725.1 Thermoguttaceae bacterium | reverse complement strand
TAACTTGCAACGCTTTTTGACACATCACGTCGAGTGGATTCGTGACCAATATAATAATCGCTTCGGGACTGCTTTTTTTGATGTTTTCAGCAACTGCGCCAACAATTTTGGCGTTCGTGAGAAGCAAATCGTCACGGCTCATGCCCGGCTTTCTCGGTATTCCGGCGGTTATCACGACAATGTCGCTCCCAGCGGTGTCGGCGTAATCGTTTGTGCCGATTACCGTTGAGTCGAAACCAATTATCGGCGACGCCTGCATCAAATCAAGTGCTTTACCACGCGGCATGTCACCGCTTTCTGGAATGTCAAGAAGCACAATGTCACCCAGTTCCGCTTGAGCGCACCAATGAGCAGTTGTTGCTCCGACATTGCCTGCACCGATTATACTTATTTTTGAGCGTTTCATTTTTTGTGTTTAATATTGGTTATATTCGAGATAATATTGATAATGAACGAGTGGGGATTTTACTTTTGTACTCCCCGGAGCCCTGCTCCGCGGAGTACATCGCCGAGCAGGGCCAGGCGGCTAACTTGAATGAAAAATTTTTGCAGTAATTAGCTGGTGGTCAGTACATTTTAGACTCTACGTTCCTTGTGTACAGCACCCCTGCTTTTACAGCGGTTTTTAAGGTATAATTTGGTTGCTATACATGATTAATTTATTCTCAGAAATGAACATAAAACTGCTTCTCTCACTTCTGTTGTTTTCCGCACCCGTCACGGATTCTTCGTTTCAACGGCTCTGGTCCACACTGGAGAAAAATCCGCGTCGCGGACCTGTTTTCGAACGGGTATTTAAATCGTACGCAGACGCTGGCAACGTTGATTCGCTAATCGAACGGTGCGAAAAACTTACCGAAACAAATCCAACCGAAGCGAAAAATTGGATTCTGCTCGGCTTGGTTTTGACAGAAAATGCCACGAAAATACTAGATAACAAGGAAAAGGAAATATCAGGCAATAAAGAAAGGGGTAACGGAAGGAAAAAAGAAACTCCTGACGCCTCTCTCAAAAAAACTGTACTAAAAGAAAAAGCGGACCAACTACTTGTCAAAGCTGTTACGGCATTTAAAAAAGCTGAATCACTCGATTCTGAGAATGCGCTCGTGCCGTTTTATCTCGGTGAAATCTACTTCAAGCAAAAAAAATATTCGGAAACAGTTGCGGCTCTTGAAAAAGCATTGGAAAACCAGCCGGGAAAATCTGACGTGGTGCCGATTCTACTCTTGTTGGGCCGCACGTTTTTGGTTTTGGACGAAAATGAAAAAGCTGAGTTGCAGTGGAAAAAAGCTGAAACACTTTTTCCCGACGACGTTGAAATTACTGCCGGAATTGCCAAAATTCTAGCTGAAGAAAATCGTGTTGAGCTTGCAATTCTAAGATACGAAAAAATTTATGCAAAAAACAAGTCGCCAGAAATCCGAGACGCGCTTGTGAAACTTCACTTTGCGACAAACCAAACGGAAAAAGCTCTTGCGCTTAATCCCAAGCTGCTTTTTAGCAACTTTTTTAGATACGAAAAAAAATACAATGATGCCGACCAAACGGAACAATTGATAAATTTAATCGATACGATAAGCCAGAACAACCCGGAAGTAATTGTCAAAAACTCATACGAGCTTTCGCATTATTTTCCACAATGGAATCGGGACGACAAAGTTAAAGAAGCCTCCCGCAAGCTGTACAAAAAACTCTGGAACCTCGAAAATGTAAGCGATTTGCAAAGAAACGAGTTGCGAGCAAATTTTAAACGCAGCATGATCGGCATTGAAATTGAATGAAAGTCCAAACGCAAATGTTTCTAAACAACTTGGCATAAGTTGCGTCCACTGGTCGTCTGGTCACGTCAAGAATCACCAGTTATTGAACAACGGAAAAATTGTGTTATACTCGGTATTGTTTGTCGTGGTTCGTTTCGTATGACATGCTATACACTACCGAATACTACCGAAAATGAAAGGAAAACCATTATGAAACATTACGTCGAAAATAAGGTAATCGTTATAACGGGAGGAAGTTCCGGCTTTGGTTTTGAAACAGCCAAAATGCTTTTAGAACTCGGCGGAAAAGTGGTTATTACTGGTCGTAACGAAAAGCGACTCAAAGAAGCGGAGACTCTTCTGGCTGCAGAACCTGGCGGAAGCAACCTGCTTGCTGTTCGTGCCGACGCTGTCAGTACCGCAGATTGGAAAAATCTGATTGATTTGACACTCAAAAAATTCGGGCGAATCGATGTCTTGGTAAACAATCACGGTGCCGGAATGAAAATCGCTCCAACCGAAGACATGTCGGACGAAGATATTCAATCAATTCTCGATGTCAATATCGCCTCGGTAATCAAAGGTTGCCGTGAAGTCGTCAAAGTGATGAAACCGCAAAAAAGTGGTCGAATCATCAATGTTTCCAGTGCTTGTGCAAAACGAGGTTGGGCTGCGTGGGGCGTTTACACCGCTGCAAAGGCCGCAATGGTCGGCTTCACACGTTGTCTGCACCGCGAAATGGCCGAATGGGGCGGAATGGCTACGAATTTTATCCCCGGTGCAGCAAAAACCAATTTCTGCAGCGCAGCAAACATTGACTCTTCGTGGCAAAATGGATATCCCGAA
>JBOFQC010000308.1:0-2791 GCA_051660725.1 Thermoguttaceae bacterium | reverse complement strand
ACAGGCTGACAGAAAGCGTATTATTTTACGCCGAGAAACTTGGTGTCAGACCGGAAGTTTTTGGCCGCTCTTATAAAGGTTTCACGCCGGTTTTGCCGCAACTGCTGAAACTTGCAGGGTTTCAAGGCGTGATCCATTTTACGCCGCTTGACGGGTGGCAGCTTAGCAAGGAAACGCAAAGCAAAATGTTTTGGAAAGGTACAGGTGGTGTTAAATTTCCCGCACTTATGAAGTTTCCGCTTCGAAGCGACGACCACGCCACGTTTTTCACGCTTCCGAAAAAAATGGGCTACTCAATGAGTGGCGACCAGACGCCGACTTTCGTGTTGGCACATTATCCGTTGCAAAAAGTCGTTTGGTTTTCCGACCTGATGCGGGCGTCAAAATACGGTAACATTCTCGGAAGAGTGCCAAAAATCGACGAGTATTTTGAACGGACAAAATACACCGGTTCGGAAAAAAGTTTTGGCTTTAACGACTACTGGGTGAATTATCTTTTGAAGTCAGTGCAAGAAGACCGAACCGGGCCGGTTTCCGACTGGGTCGAATTTTACCGACTTTACGCTGAGATTTCGGCAATGCAAAATATCCGCGGACTTTTTGCGTCGATTAAAAAAAGCTACATTCACGACGAAACGATGCGGGGAGTGCTGGAGAAGAAAATCGCTCCTCTTTTCGAAAATGTTGAAAAGCGAATATTCGGAAACGCTGATGATATCAAAAACGTGCCAAGTATAAACGAAGTTTCCGAAATTTCCGAAATGATAAGCTCGCAATTAACGTACTCTATTTGCGGTAAACCAATTGAAGAACTCGAAAAATTGTCTGACAGCGAATTGGATAAAATATGCGGCATGCTTTTTATAAATCCGCTCAGTTTCAGCAGAACGGTTCACGTAGACGTAACTGAACTCGGCGAACTGCCAGCTGTTGGCGGAAAAGTGCTACTTGCCAAACGGTCTCTGAAAAAAGGCTCAAAAGACTTGAAAAAGCGGCTCGAAGCGGTTATTGAACTTCCGCCTCTTGGTTACACCTGGGTTGGACACACGCAGAGTAATCAAAACATTTCAACTTCATCTGAAGCTGCCGAAAATGAAAACAGAGAGAATAATGAAGCGGGCACATCTGAAAATGTTTCTCGTGCAAACACTGCAGATAAAACTGTTTACGACGAATCAGATAGCGTGAACGGATTAAATACACAGACAAGCAAAAACTCGCAGACAAGCAAAACAGAACGACGCGGCTGGTCGGCTTTGGTGTCAAGTGTTACAAATATTTTCAGTAAAGGCAATTCTAAAAAAACCGCCGAGCCGAATCTTGTCGAAAGAGTACGTGAAAAAGTTGAACAGCGAGGACGTGGTGTCTTTGAACAGGAAAATTACTTGCTCCGCAACGATTATTTTGAAGCAAGGGTTGACACCATTACTGGCGAAATCAAATCGCTGACAACTTCTAACACTCGTGGAAACCGTTTTGCGTACAATTTGGCTTTTCGATCTCCTGAAGATGAGCGTAAAGACGACCCGCGTTCCGAGTACGGGCCGTTGTTCGGATACACAATAATGGCGGCTGACAAATTCGAAATTGAATCACCCGGACCGATTACCGGCGTGTTGCGTGTCACGGGACGGCTGATGCGGCATGACGGAGAAGTGGCGGCAAAATTCACGCAACGGATTATAATACGTCGTTTGTCCCGCGTTTTAGAATTTGAAGTTGAGCTGGAACCGGTTCTCGAACCTGGCTCAAAACCGTGGGATTCCTATTACGCTGCTCGATTTGCGTGGTCGGATCAGCTCGCGGACGTGTTTGGCGGAGTTCACGGAGGCTCTTTTGAGCTTGAAACGCAACTTCTTCAGTGTCCGGAGTTTGTGGATATCAGAAGCGAAAAAAGATCAATTACGATTTTGTGTAACGGCATGCCGTATCACCGACTTTTTGACGAGTACCGAATGGACACCATTTTGATACCGCACAACGAAAAATGCCGGAAGTTCCGGTTTGGTGTCGGTGTTGATTTGCCAAATCCCGGAAACACGGCGCAGGAGTTCTTGCTCGGCGGATTTCAACCGAATGGTGTCATTCCGTCTCCAGCCATACCGAGTGCGTGGCTGTTTACTACCGGTGCGAAAAATGTTGTAATTGTACGACTCGAACCGCTTTTCGAAAAACTAGACGAAAATGATTTGCCAACAGGCGAAACATCCGCTGATTTAAGTGGATTACGTATAATTTTTCAAGAGACGGAAAACAGTCCGTGTACGTTTACGTTTCGTACTTTTTTGCCGATTCGAAAGGCATTCAAAACCGACCTACTGCGAAAAAGAACCGAAGAACTCGCGCCGGAAACGGAAGATATCGGGCACATTACGCTTGATATACGAGGCAGGGAACTTTTGCCAATTGAGATTTATCTCTGATGATGTTTGAGGAGTTAGGAGTTAGGCTTCAGATAATTTCGAATCACCTGTTCACTTAACTCCTAAATTCTAACGGGAGCGGCTACCTGGTAAGTAACCAAACCAGAACCCCGACGCAGGCGACTAAAGTTGTAGATAAAGCGATTACTATCCGTAAGTTACGGGCAGCACGTCGCTTCTTCTCCAACCGCATCTGCGTTTGTGGGGAAAGCTCAACTGGAGCAATAAACGAAAAATCGTCTTCTGGTTTCGGTGTCATCATTCAGAAATCATTACTTGATATTCAGTAGTTAGTGTAAACGGTTCGAACAAACCGTAACCAATTGTATCGTAAGCACTTCCAGCGGGTTGCGGTTCCGGAGCGTTCC
>JBOFQC010000307.1:0-4594 GCA_051660725.1 Thermoguttaceae bacterium | reverse complement strand
GAAATTCTCGTTCGGCCCAAAAGCGACAGAATGTGTCGCCGGAATGGCACCACCTGTTGAACCCGGTATAAACGGTTCCTACCCGGTTCCGATTCCTGGTCAAACGAAGTTTTGGTAATTTTTGGGCTCGGATACATTTTGCGTGAATCTTTGTTAGCCTCGGAGTTGATTTATGCCTGAACGGCAGGTTCTTCCGGGGTGTTACGCAAATTGTACAAATTTTATTTCACCCGCCAACTAAGTTGGCGGCTCGCTGTTACGCTGAGTGTTTTTTCTTTATTACACAAATCTTTCTTGTTCAAAAGCGTTTGAAATTACGGTTCTTGCAGAAATTTCCAGAAATTATTTCAAAAACTATTGACTTAGTTTTCGATCTCCGATAAACTAAATTAATAGTTTAGTATTAACTACTTTAAAAAGAGATCGAAAAAATGTCAAAAACGAAAATAATTACCCCCTCGGATCGGGAGTTGGACGTTCTGAAAGTATTTTGGGAGCACGGCGAATCGTCGGTTCGGGAAGTTCACGAAATAATGGCACCAAACGGTGAATTTGCTCTTACGACGATTCAGACTCTGATCCGAATAATGGCCGACAAAAAGTTACTCAAGGTTCGTAAAAAAAATCGAACGCTCTATTATTCTCCGCAGTACACCTCGGAACAAGCGAGTTCTCGGTTTCTGCACAAATTGTTTGACGGAGCACTTGACCAGCTCGTTCTTACAATGCTGAAAGCGGAAAAACATACGGATGACGACTTGGATAAACTCGAAAAAATCATTGCCGAGTCACGAAAAGCAAAACAACAAGCAAAGGAGAATTAACAATGAGCGTTATCACAAATGCGATTATATTTCTCGAAGTCGTTGCTTTTTTTCTGTTTGGCACCGCTTTTTTGTTACAACGGAAACTGGTACAGCCGATTGAGCGGATTCGGCTGGCGCAAGGAACTTTTTGGGCAATTATCATCACGGTGTTAATTGTTTTCATGCCGATTTTTCCGCAAACGAAAGTTGCGGTACTCCCGAAAACAATCACGGCACCAGAGCCGGCGTCAAGTGTTGTAACTCCCGTGACTGTCACAGCTTCAGAAAGTTTTGACCCGCATAAAAATAATGTTTTCGAAGTAACGGTTTCGTCGAATCAAACGAAAGAAACAAATTTTTCCCGGAGTGAAATTGCGGTTCCAACTCTGACGGTGTCAACACAGCTGAACCCGGAAACAGCCGCAAAGCCTGCAACGTTTTTCAGGTGAAAAATCTGTTATACATCATTGATATCACGGTACCAATTGTATTCGGATTGGGTTTGCTTTACTTCTGTTCGCTTTGGCTGATCGGCGTTTTGCAGCTGCGTGGTATTCTCAACACGGCAATTCCCTGCACAAATACTTTGATACCTAAAGGTGTGCAACTGCTTGCGTCCGAAAGAATTGAAACGCCGTTTGTGTGTTACACTTTTCGGAGTTTTTTGAAGCCGACAATTGTGGTGCCAGCCAATATGTCGCAAACATCTCTGCGTTTTGCGCTGGTTCACGAGTTATCGCATATAAAAAACGGCGACCTTTTGTGCTGGCGGGCGTTGAATCTGTTTGCGCCGCTTTTTTGGATTCAACCGTTTTATAAAATTCTATGCAATCAGCTACGGCTGGATCAGGATTATCTTGCCGATCTGGCCGCTTCGCAAATCGCGGAAACGCCGGAGGATTACGCTTCCGAGCTGCTTGCTTTTGCCAAATTAAGAAAGCTGTCTCTTTTTCCAACGACTCTCAGCATGGGAGACAGTCCCACACTTTTACACAGGAGAATTGAAATGATTATCAAAAACGACCGATCACCGCTCCGAACCCGACCACGAAGATTAATGATGTGCGCTTTTGTCGCTTTGCTCGGACCAATAGTTGTAATATTAGGCACCGTAAGACTTACGGCCCAGGATGCTGCACTAGCCGACTCGAAAGCACGGACAGCTGACACCAAAATCAACAACCAGCCTGACACCACGTTAGACAGTTTGCCTGATGCGAATAATTCCGAAAAAGAGGAAACTGTCGAACTCATTTTCACGGCTGTTGATGAGGAAGGCAACCCGGTCCCCAACACGCTTGTCGGCCTGAGATACTCCGATTGGGAAAATCCAATTGAAAAGCAGTGGACGACTGACGCAAACGGATGTTTGAAAATCACGATTCCAGTAAGCATCATTGATAATCATGGGCGTTTTGAAGCGTATAACCGGGAGCGTGGACTTCTGGCCAAGGCAGAATTTCCTTATGAAAAAACGGGAATTACCAATCCGGTAAATGTAAAATGCGTTCTCAAAAAATCACGAAAAATTACCGGAACCGTTGTTGACACCAACGACCAACCGGTAAAAGACGCAACAGTTTCAGGAAGTGCTTGGGGAGCTTTGAGAATAGCCTGCACGACAACCGATGAAAATGGCCGGTTTGAGTATGACGCCTCTTCAGAATTCCCGATCAGCTCGATTTTTGCCATGAAACCGGGCGTGGGATACGATGCCATTCCGCTCATTGCAAACCAGTATGAGTATTCCAATATTGCCAATGATCCAAATTGGAAGAACGAGAATCATGATAATGGCCCGTTTAACCTCAAGTTGGAAAAAAGAGAACCGATTACAGTTCGTGTTATAGATGAATACCGCCGTCCTTTGGAAGGGATAATGGTTACACCTCAGGTACGAAGCCAAGGGTTTGAAAGCAATGGTTTTGAATCACTTTTAGGGCAAAAAACAAATGCCGACGGGATCGTGGTTTTCGATTGGTTCCCTTCCAGGTCGGGACAGGTTGTATTTACTGCGAATGGTGCCAATCCCCGATTCGAAAAGAGTGATAAAGAGGAGTATTTCGGACGAGAAAATTCAAATTGGTACAGCGGACAACCGAATGAAACTCTGGAAATCACCTTGCCCAAACGGGTTACAGTAAATGGTTCGGTGCGATTGGAAGACGGGACTCCTGTTCCGTGGTGCAGACTTTTGATCATTACGGGAAAGATGGCGACTGTTGGCGAAAGTACCGACCACAACGGAAACTTTTCTTATGATGTCAATGAAGGAGATAATATCATCATTTTGCCTGACGATTCCGAACAACCACTTGTTGCGGCCAAAAAATGGATTGATCGGGTTCAGCAACCAAGAGATTCAGAAAAATTACCGACGTTTGATTTCGTCTTGAAAAAAGGGACCAAATTATCCGGCAAGCTTATTTCGCCGCAAGATCAAAAACCGATTCCAGACGGCTATCTTTGGATTTCCGAGCTGAAAGGGGCTGGCGAACTGATGCCACAAACGTCTTTCCACGAGAGGCATATCCGTGCCGACAACAACGGCAACTACTCCATCTCGCTTCCGCCGGGACTGTACCAAGCTCAAAATCAAGACAGAACAGTCGTGAAAAATTTTGAAGTAAAAAATGAAGAAGAAATTTTACTTGATTTTTGATCTCGGCGTTATTTATTGTTAGCCCCGGAGCCGATTTACGCCTGAACGGCAGGTTCCTCCGGGGAGTCATCGCCGAGCAGGGCTCGGCGGCTAACGGGGGCTAAACGGCTAACGTGCGGCTGATCGGTGACGATTAAAAATCGCAGTTTCCCGGATAACGTGGGAACGGAATAACGTCTCTGATATTTGCCAGTCCGGTGCAGTACATGACGGCACGTTCAAGTCCGAGTCCGAAACCGGCATGCGGCACGGTGCCAAAACGACGCAAATCCAGGTACCACCAATAATTCTCCGGTTCGAGGTTTAGTTCTTTCAAGCGGGTTTCAAGTACGTCGAGTCTGTACTCACGTTCACTTCCGCCGATGATTTCGCCGATTTTAGGTACGAGTACGTCCATTGCCCGAACCGTTTTACCGTCGTCGTTCATACGCATATAAAACGCTTTTATTTCACGCGGATAATCGTAAAGAATAACCGGCTTTTTGAAATGCACTTCGGTCAAGTACCGTTCGTGTTCGCTCTGCAAGTCGGTACCCCAGTCGACTTTGTATTCGAACTTCTGGTTCGATTTCTTCAGGATTTCAATCGCCTCGGTGTACGGCAAACGTACAAAGGCACTCGAAACGACATGTTCCAGCGTCTCGATAAGCGTTTTGTCGATTTGGTCGTTGAAAAACTTCATATCTTCCGGACAATATTTGAGAATGTCACTGAAAATCCGTTTCAAAAACCTTTCGGCAAGGTCCATATCTTCGGGCAGTTCGTAAAACGCAACTTCCGGCTCAACCATCCAGAATTCACTCAGGTGCCGGGAAGTATTGGAATTTTCAGCACGGAAAGTCGGACCAAATGTGTAAACTTTGCCGAGTCCACATGCGTAAGTTTCCGCTTCGAGCTGACCGCTGACGGTTAAAAAAGCGGATCGTCCGAAAAAATCCTGCGAATAGTCAACTTTTCCTTTGTCGTCTTTCGGCAGATTGTCCGGGTTCAGCGTGCTGACACGAAACATTTCGCCTGCTCCTTCACAGTCGCTCGCGGTGATAATCGGAGCGTTCATGTAATAGAAGCCTTCTTCCTGAAAAAATTGGTGAATCGAAAAACTGATCCGGTTTCTGACACGAGCAAC
>JBOFQC010000306.1:0-5170 GCA_051660725.1 Thermoguttaceae bacterium | reverse complement strand
ACGAGTCAGCGTTTCAGGCTGAATATCAAAACGAACCACTGATCGAAACGGAAGGTGACGAATCGATGTCAGCCGAGGAGATTGCCGGTAAGTTAAACGGATACGAACACTGCATGGTGCCACTCGACTGCCAGTATGTTACGACATTTATTGACGTACAGCAAAAAGCACTATTCTACCTAACATGTGCATGGGAAAGGAATTTCAGCGGATATGTGATAGATTATGGCACGTTTCCCGACCAGCAGCGTCCTTATTTTACGCTTCGTGATATACACCGAACTTTGGCAGGTACAACGAAAAATGCCGGAATCGAATCGACTATTTATGCCGGGCTGGAATCGCTTTGTGAAAAACTTCTGACCGAAGTCTATTATCGTGAAGATGGCACCGCGATGCGAATTGACAGGTGTCTCATTGATGCGAACTGGGGTCAATCGACGGACGTTGTTTATCAGTTTTGTCGTCAATCGAAACATGCGGGTGTGTTACTTCCGTCTCACGGTAAGTATGTCGGTGCATCGAGTATCCCGTTTTCAGATTACAAACGGCAGCGTGGGGACTGGATCGGGCACCATTGTCGTATCCCTAATACTCGTGGCAAACGGCAGGTGAGACACGTTCTGATTGACACCAACTACTGGAAATCTTTTGTTCATACCCGGCTGGCGGTTTTGATGGGAGATGGCGGCTGCTTGTCGCTTTTTGGCCGTGACGCCAAAACGCATCAGCTTCTTTCAGAACATATCGCTGCTGAGTTTCGGGTCAGGACAACCGCTTATGGGCGAACAATTGACGAGTGGAAACTTCGCGCTTCCCGACCTGATAACCACTGGCTTGATTGTTTAGTCGGAAGTGCTGTTGCTGCTTCGATTTGTGGTGCGGAGCTTGGTGCATTGCAAAGCGTGAAGAAAAAACGACGTGAGCGTATAAGCTTTGCCGAACTGCAACGACAACGTATGGCAGAACGTGAACAAAACTACTAACCATTATATAAAAAACATGCCTGATGAAAAAACACTTGAAGAAGCTATTCGAGAAAACGCTGCGGGGCCGAAAACGGTGACAAGCGAAGTTGGGAGCGTAACCCAACATTCCATTCGGGACCAGATTGAAGCGGACAAGTATCTTAAAAAACAACGTGCCGCTAAATCTCGTGGACTCGGCATCCGTTTTGTGAAAATCCAACTACCGGGAACAGCAGACTAGTGCGAGCCGCACAGGCAGGACCTGCCGTCCAGGCGGTTGGCTTCGCCATCAGTGTAACGCCTTTCGATGCAAGGCTTTCTGAATTGCAAACACTACCATTTTAATAACAAACATGTTAAAGCGACTTTTGAATTTTTTTCGTGAGAAAAAGAACCCGTGGGCGGAGGGTAAATATGATGCCGCGCAGACGACCCGTGAAAACCAGCGTCACTGGAGTATGGCGGATGCGTATTCGGCTGATAGTAGCATGACGCCGGAAGTACGCAGGATACTCCGAAATCGCAGCCGCTATGAAACAGCTAATAATTCATATTGTAAGGGCATCGTTCTGACACTTGCGACTGACACCATTGGAACGGGACCGAGACTGCAATTATCGCAACGTGACGATGATAGAATCCGAAAGATTGAGGACGAGTTTGAAAACTGGTCAAGTGCTGTAAACCTGTCCGAAAAACTCCGCACAATGCGGATGTCAAAAGTAACTGATGGTGAGGTTTTCTGTTTACTGACCTCAAACCAGCGGCTCGACCATGCTGTCAAGTTGGATATTATGCCGATTGAAGCGGAACGAATCGCGTCTCCGTTTTCGCTTGATGACACCGTTGTGGATGGGATTGAATTGGACAAACATGGTAATCCACAATTCTATCATCTGCTCAAATCTCATCCGGGCGATCAGCGGTCGTTACGTGATGAGACCTTGAAAATATCGGCACGTGACATGATTCACTGGTTCAGAGCGGACCGTCCGGAACAGCACCGGGGTGTGCCGGAACTGGTGCCAGCGTTACCGCTTTTTGCACAATTGCGGCGTTATACGCTGGCTGTAATTGAGGCGGCGGAGACTGCGGCACGGTTCCCGATGGTGATATACACGACTTTGGCACCAGAAGAGGAAGGGACTGCCGGTAACCCGTTTGACCTTGTGAGTTTGGACCGGCAGCAGGCGACGGTTCTGCCGGAAGGGTATCAACTCGGTCAGGTTCGTGCAGAACAACCTTCCACAAGATATCCGGAATTTAAACGCGAGATTCTCGGTGAAATCGGACGTACATTGCAAATCCCAATCAATATCGTGACCGGAGACTCCAGCCAGCATAACTATGCGTCAGGGCGGCTCGACCACCAAGTCTATCACCGTGCGGTCAGAATCGAACAAACCGATTGCGGCCTGAAGGTAATGGATCGGATTTTTTTGCCCTGGCTTGCTGAATACAAGGTCTTAAACGATCTGACGACATGGGATACCAGTAAATTACATGCCAGATGGTTTTGGGACGGCTTTGAACATGTTGATCCGGTCAAAGAGGCGATGGCCCAGAAACGTCGAATCGAAAACCGAACGACTACTCTTGCAGCCGAATATGCCCGGCAAGGTAAAGATTGGGAAGATGAAGTCGAGCAGCTTGCTGAAGAACGGCGTAAGTTATTGAAATTAGGACTTTTAGGGCCTGCCGTTCAGGCGGATGGAGCTTCCGCTCCAGAATGACACCACCGCTCCCGATGGTCGCTACATCGCCAGCAGTTTACATACAAAATTTAGCCCTGTGAAGATCGCAGGAGGAAGTGAGTAAGAATTGTCAGAAACGATTTTGAATTTTAGATGCGATGTAACATTGCACGAACAATCAGAGGGGGAAGTCGTATGCGATGCAGCGACAAATTGCCCAAAATTTTCGATGCGTGCTTACACCGGCGCAGTAGCAAATGTGCGGGGATTTGAGCATCCGATTATTGTTGATCTCATTGGTGTCATTGTCAAATCGCAACGTATTCCTATTCGCCGCGACCATAAAGAATGGGCGTCGGTCGGTCATTCGACGAAGATTGATATTTCCGGCGGCATAATTTCAGCAAGTGGCATCATCAGCCGTGACAACGATGTTTCGCGTGACATTGTTCACAGCGGCAAACTTGGATTCCCTTGGCAGGCGTCAATTGGCGGACCGGTCCACAAGACACGGTTCCTTGCGCAAGGTCAAAAGGAAATCGTCAACGGAAAATCGGTGGAAGGTCCACTACATATTGTCCAAAAAATGACGCTTAAGGAGATAAGTTTCGTCGAATACGGGGCGGACCCGAACACCTCGGCGAATGTCGAGGCAATTGCAGTCAGTATGCCGGAAGGGACAAGTAATCATGTGTTCCTGACCGGGAGTGTAAATATACAAGATCAATCCATTACAGAGAAAGAACTTATGACTAATTCGTTAGTACAAAACCAGGACGCACAAATGAAAGATTCTATTCATACGGCACCACAAGCTCCGGCTACTTTGCCAAAAACTGAACCGGAGGTGACTAATCAACCGGTAGTAAGTATGGCGGCACCGGCGTTACTGAATCTTGCGGAAGAAGCGATTGCTGAGTACCGTAGTAAACTTGCGGCAGAAAAAGAACGTATCAGGCAGATTGAACAGCGAGGCAACGGAAGACATCCGGAGCTTGAAATGAAAGCGATTGTCGAAGGCTGGTCGTTCAACCAGTTTGAGCTTGAATATATGCGTAAAGATCGCGCAGAGTATGACGTTTCAAAGGCACCGCAACAACTCGATCTGCAAAGTAACAGCCGGGTGCTTGAGGTGATAGCACTTTCAGCGTCGGGACTGCCGGTTTCAGCTTATGAAAACAAGTATGACGCCGCAATCCTTGAGAAAGCGGATAAGATGCGTGGGATGGGACTTCAGGAATTCTGCCAGCACGCATGTGGGACAACCCTTCCAAGTTACAAACGTGATTCGCACGGCTGGCTTACAGCTGCGTTTTCGACAACGTCTCTTCCGAACATCTTGTCAAACGTCGCAAATAAAATGCTGCTCGATGGTTATAACTATGTCGAGGATGCGTGGCGTAAGATTTGTAAAATCGCAAGTGTAACCGACTTTAAAGCGCACAGACGGTTCAGACTTACCGGTTCGTTTAAATTCGAGCAAGTCGGAGCACAAGGTGAACTTAAGCACGGGATGATTGGCGAGCAGGAATTTATGCAACAGGCCCAGACACACGGTATCATGTTTGCACTTACTCGCCAGATGATTATTGATGACGATCTCGGCGCACTGACAGATATTCCACGTCAGATCGGTATGGGTGCTGCGGAAGCGATTGCTGACGCCGTTTGGCAACTTCTTCTTGCAAACCCGCAGCAGAAAGATGGCAAGCCGTTTTTTGATGCCGCGCATGGTAACTATATGGCTGGTGCCGATACCGCTCTGTCGGTCAACGCACTTACAGCGGCGGAAGTAAAGTTCGGCTCGCAAACCAAGCCGGTGGTCGAGAAGGACAATAAAAAAGTGTCTCGCCCGCTCGGTATTATGCCAAGTATCCTGCTTGTGCCAATCGCGCAAAAGGTTATTGCAGAAATGCTTATGAAAGCTACTACGCTGAACGAAACGACCGAAAAAGGTTATCCGGTAGCGAATACCAACCCGCATACCGGAAAATATAATGTTGTTTCTTCGACATATCTTTCTAACTCGCACTTCAATGGTGCCAGTCCTAATGCGTGGTATCTGATGGCCGACCCGAACCGTGTACCGTCAATAGAAGTTGCGTTTCTCGGCGGCGTCGACCGACCAACAATCGAACGAGCTGATGCCGATTTCAACACTCTCGGTATCCAATTTCGCGGTTACATCGACTTCGGCGTCAAAGAACAGGATTATCGCGGCGCACTCAAGGTAAAAGGCGAGGCATAGGAAAAAAAGTGATAGGTGATAGGTGAGCAGGTGAGCAGGTAAAAATTTTCGGTGTGGTATAGCGAAGTTTTGATTATCACTTTTCACTTATCGGTCACTTATAGAACATAGGGGTTTTCAGGGGCGAGGTAGACTTGAAGTTCCAAAAACGGGCTATTTTACCCCCCAATTTTAACGAAAAAGTAGGGTTTTTGAGCAAAATTGCTGTTTTTTGCTCAAAACCGACATAAACATATAACCAATAACGACATAGGAGTATT
>JBOFQC010000305.1:0-1882 GCA_051660725.1 Thermoguttaceae bacterium | reverse complement strand
AGGTGAAATTGAGTATCAGAAAGAGTTATGGTTTTGGCAGTGACGAATCGTTGAAAATCGCGTTATTTCACGCACTTGGCAAGCTACCGGAACCGAAATTCACCCACAGATTTTGAAACAGAGGCTTTTAAATCTTTGCAGAACAACATCGTCGGATTTTTTGGGGAAGATTTTTTCGCCGGTGTCAGGGTCGGTTTTTTCTTCTTTTGTCAATCCGTCGTCATCTAAGCCATTGGGTCCGACGCTGTAAATTTCATACTGTAAATCGAGAGTTTTTGCGATTGTCTCCCTTTCATCGGTGGTGTCAGGTTTCGGTGCCGTTATTCTGAAATGGAATTCGTCGCCTTTTGTGTACGGGTCGAGCGGCAGCTCCGGCAAATACTGCGGCACAAGTTCGTCCAACTTTTCCGGGTATTGTCCGTCATGTTCGAGTCTGTATTTTTCCAAGGCGAACATTATGTTGAACATGCGTTTTTCCGCTTCAAGCCGGTAAATAGAATTGTTGCCAGGTTCGATACTTGTATCTAAAGTCAACTTAATAGATGTGTCTGCGATTGAATTTGAAACAGACCTCAATGCACCTGTTTTTACAATTTCAAATAGAAATCCGGCGAATGATAAATTTGATAGACTATATCTTGTTTTTCTTCTTGCTTCGCACTCGTTTTGATACCGTTCAAAATTGTCGCGTGAAAATGGTTCTTCGGCAATTTTCTCGAATCGGTCCGCAATCAATTGGAACTGCTCGAAAATCCCGGTTGCAATAAAATACCGAGTTGAAGCAAAGAATAATGGTGCCATAATAGAAGCAACACGATTTTCAAAATCTGATTTTTCGCTATGAAAAACTTTGTTGCTTAGATTAGCAAAAATGTCACCATTAAAAGTGTAGTACAGATTGTTGGTTACATCCATTCGATATATAAAAACCAAAGTCGAAAAAGTCGGAATTGCTACTTCGTTATACATTTTCTCAAGCCGACTGATTTGAGCAACGTCTAAATTTCCGAACTTAATAATACATTTAATGGATTCGTTTGCGTTTCCCCAAATTACTGGTATTATATAAAACTGTGTAAACGAACAAAAAGTTTTGGATGTGTGTTTTAATAATAACAACATCGTTTCCAGATCCGCAAACGCTTGTTCAATGTTTTGGTGTTCCAGCGAATGCAAAATCCGCATTTGAAGGCCACGTGAAATATCACGGAAGAAATAGTAAGTGTTGTCAGCAGATATTTCGTTTAAAAACGACGGATGAGTGATGGGCTTCGTCGCAATATACGGCACGAAAAACGCCGGCTTTCGTACAGCTTCCGCGAATAAATCAAGAGCAGCACTGTTTTCTGCGACCCATTTTTCCGCTTTTTCCTTATACTCACCTCCCCAAGGAATACCTTTTAAAGCGTATACGTTAATGTCAAAGTTTATCTTTTCTTCAAGAGTAACGTCACTATTTTGCAAACCTTTGTTTTTACATTCTTCTTCGTAAATATTTTTGAAGTAATCTTCTGAAGTTTCGAAAGTTACGATGTTTTTACCTTCTTTGACGGAATTCGGATCAAGGCCGAGAGCTTCGTACATTCTGGTTTTACATACCTGTTTGTTTTCATCTGAAACGGCAGGGAAAAGCTGTCCGAATTTGAAGTTTTGCACAATCAGGCCGAATCCATTTTGTTCAGGTGGACATTTCGGAAGCATTTTATCAGCAATTGCTTGCAGGGCGTCAACCGCGAGACCGTTTGGTGTCAACGGCTCGGTTACGTATGTGGTTTTTTTCGAAATAGCCGTTACAGGTAGGAACGTGTACATGCCGTAAAGAACTGCGAACACGTAAAGATATATACACAACAATAGGAAAATGACACCTCTGGTTTTTTTC
>JBOFQC010000304.1:0-3530 GCA_051660725.1 Thermoguttaceae bacterium | reverse complement strand
AACGGACGCACTTGTTTGGCAAGTATGGGAATATATCTTTTCAACAAATCGACCTTGCTGGAAGTGCTTGAAAAGACGCAGTATAAGGATTTCGGTAAAGAGGTTTTTCCGACATCAATACGTACCAAGCATGTTCAGGTTCACTTGTTTGACGGATATTGGGAAGATATTGGTACGATTCGTTCATTTTTTGAGGCGAATTTAAGTTTGACCTCACCGGACGCGCCATTTACGCTTGCGCATGATCGATTTCCGACTTTTACACGGTCACGGTTCCTGCCGTCCTGTTTGTTTCATGGGGCGAATATAAACAGTGCCCTTGTCGCAGATGGCTGTTATATCGAAGAAGGTGCGGTTATAGAAAACAGTATTATTGGACTCCGCTGCATGATTAAGAAAGGGGCGGTAATCCGTAACTCAATTATTATGGGTAACGATTACTATCTCACGAACGAGCAGCGTGACGAAGATCGTGCTGTGGGTTTGCCGGATATGGGGATCGGCGAGAACACCATTATTGAAGGCGCAATTGTTGATAAAAATTGCCGAATTGGAAATAACGTTGTAATTACTAATCCCGGAAAAATTTCTGACACGGAAGAACAAGCCTACGGCATGATTCGGGACGGCGTTATTTGTATACCGAAAGAAACCGTTATTCACGATGGTTACATTGTCGCCAGCTAAATCAAGTATATATACTGTCGCTCGGCAAAAACTGCATGTTTTCCAATGCAGGGCAAGCTGAAGATAATCAGTACCAAACATTGAAAAACTCGGGAACAGAGCCGACCTATTCACGCCTCGACGGCAGGTCGCGGGAGGTGCAACACTTTACGCGAAGCTACTTATGCCTGAACGGCAGTTTCCTGCCCATACCGGGCTCCGGTATTTGCCAGAAAATGTTTATGTGAACATGTAATTATGGACGCATTGTGTTATGTCGTTTTGTATTTTTCGGCATAATTTTCAAAATTTTTCGCCGCTCTACTTGAATCTGTACAAAACTGTGCTACTGTAATAATATTATAAGTGAGCGGGAAAAAATCGAGCAGGACAGGGGCAGGTCCATTCGAACCGCTCATTTTTTATTTCTTGTCGCTTCTAAAGATGGAATATTTCCTGAAGCGCGTCGGCCAAAGCTTCGTACTGGCTAATATCGTTGTACAAGCAAGCGGAAATTCGTAGATTTAACTTTGGAAACTCATGCCAAACAGGCAATTCGAGTTTGTATTTTCCGTACAGTTTCGCTTGTATGGGATGTATCTGAGCATACGCCAATTTGCCGATTAACGCAGTTGGTTCGGTTTCATCAGGAAGCGGAATGGTCGCAAGAGAAGTAAGCATCTTGTCTGGACATGGTAAAGCACATCCAAGCCGCTCACATATCAATTTTCTTGCAGCGATAATCAATTCGTTGTTGTGTTTTATGTAATCACCCCAGCCATTAGGCAGTATGCTTTCCATGAACTTTATCGATTCGCCGATTGAAAGGTACGACGAAAAATCGTCTGTCCCAGCCCAGTCGAAGTGATCGTGAAATTTTGGAGAATTCGGCAAGCTCATATTATACCCATGCGAAATTGAAGCCGGATAGATTTTATCTTGAGCGTCTTCTCGTGTGTATAAAAAAGCAGCCCCTTTTGGAGCGCAAAGCCACTTATGCGCGTTGCTTGTGAAAAAAGTGGCTCCGAGTTTGTCGAGTTCGAGTGGAACCATGCCGACGCTGTGCGAACCGTCAATCAGAGAATCAATTCCACGTCGGTTAAGCTCTTCGATTATTGGTTCGATTGGTATACGAAAACCAGTAGCACTGGTTATGTGGTCTATCATCACCAATCTGGTACGAGGTGTAACAGCCGCGAGTACGGCATCAATTACTTGATCTTCGGTTTCAAATGGAAAAGGAATCTGGGCCGTAACCAACTTGACGTTTTCCTTTTTCGCTACGTATTTGGCAACATTTGTACATGCGTTGTACTCGAGGTTGGTTATAAGAAGTTCGTCTCCGCTTTGGAATGGATACGAACGTAACACGCTATTTACAGCATACGTTACGTTTCGGACGAAGACAATTGTTTGTGGTTGAACTCCGATAAATTCGGCAAATAAATTACGAACATCCAAGAGTAATTCGGGATATTCCGAAATGAAAAAACGTACTGGCTCCGATTCCATTTTGTCCCGAATTGTTCTTTGGTATTCGAGAACCGCTCGTGGGGTTGCTCCGAATGAGCCGTGATTAAGAAAGATTACTTCGGGATCAAGCCCCCAATGTTTGGCGTGAATGGAATATCTGGGCGTCATTAAGTAAGAGAAAATGTTGATTGTGAGAGAGGCGGTTTAACTTTACTGGGTGTAAATAGTTTTTAAAAGTTCAGTAAAAGTATATATAGGAAATAAAGGTAAGTCAAACCAGAGGGTCAAAAAAACACGAGGATTGGAATGATCAAAATGAAAGCCGGAATGAAGGGACGCAAGTCCCGTAATGACGGTCTGGGGTGTGAACAGTGTGCCAAGGTTGATATTTATTTTGACTCCAGAGATCAGCAGGAAAAATATTTGCAGCCGTGCATCACAAGGTAGGCGACTTTCTCCGAAAGTCGCTCCAGTTTCGGAGAAACTGGACTACCTATGAAAAAAACGCCGGGGTTGAGGATGCCGCTGCCGAATTCCCAGTTTGTCAAGGTTATTTACAGGCACAGTAAAAATCGGTAGGATGAGTATTCTTATGCAAGCCCGCTTATTTATTGTTATTCTCTACATCTTATTATGTTATCTGGCCAGTAACGCCGCTGCTCAAACTCCGCCTGAGTGGTCGCCGTACCGGATCGGCGTCTGTACGCACGTAACCGACGACGTTTTGGTTCGTCTCGGCTTCAAAAAACGCGGTGATTTTGAAAAAACTCTAGCGGCAAAATTGTCTGAACTAGCTGAAACTCAAGTTGGCACTCTTTGGAACCTCGATTTTCAAACGAATCGGGTTCCCGCTTGGCCGCTGATCGAAAAACAATTCGCAGACAGATTTCTGAAAGACGGTTCAATTAGCGAACCGGAAATTTCGGCACTACTCGAAACCGAACTCGACAAAATTGTTTATGTTGTGTTGGAAAACAATGAACGAAACGATCTTGCACTTTCAATTTACGAACTCGACCTGAAAACCTTGGTTATTGCCGGAAAAGAATCGCGAATATTGACCGATTCAGTAGCATTGTGCGATTCAATTGTCGCGATGATGATTGCCGTTTTTTCACCAACTGCGACAATTGAGCGGAGTCAGGGAGAAAAAATTTCGTTAAGGATTCACGGAGCCGCCCTTATAAATCGCTCTGAACTTTTGCATGAGCGGATAAATTCCAGCACGATTTTTATACCGTTTGTACGCACTTTCGATGCGTCAGGTAAGCTCAATGCGGTAAGCGTGATCCCCTGGACCGCATTGATCGAACCAATTACGTCAAATACCAAACCGCTGCAGAATCAGGTATCAGTGGATGAGGTTTCAGGCGAAAACACTCAGTCGGACA
>JBOFQC010000303.1:0-8791 GCA_051660725.1 Thermoguttaceae bacterium | reverse complement strand
AAATCAGCGTATTCGGCTTATGTTCAGGTGGAAATGCTGCGTGGGAGTACACAAGGCAACACCCCGGCAGATTCGCTGCTATGGTGGCAGGTTCAGCCACTCCGCCAAGTGCCGCCAAACCGGAAGATTTCGTTCAAACGGCGATTTGGGTTTTTAACAATGAAGATGACACCGCACCTTATGAAGTAACGAAGACATTCATTGAAACGATAAACGCTTCTGGGGGAAATGCTTTTCTGACGCTCAAGAAGTCAGGCGGTCATGACTCGTGGACAAATGCGCTTGCAAAAGACAAAGTTGTTGGTTGGATGATACTTCAAGACTTGGAAAAGTACGGACCACCTGCAAGTGTTATCTGCTTTCACCGTACTTCGCTGCAAGTGTTTGGCCTGTTTGGCGTTCCGGCAATAGCGATTGTTTCAATACTGTGTGTTACCAGATTAAAAAACAAGAGGACTAATAGGACGTCAGATGAAACGTAAAAGAATCCCTTATTATTTTACGTTTTTTGTACTGCTTTGGGCTTTCGGTATCTGTGTGATTGCTACTTGGTTAATTTATAGTACCCAAATATTTGAACGAGGTACAACAGTAACAATTAGGAATACATCGAAATCTGGCTATGACTATTTATTACGATTTCCGCCGGGTTATACCGATTTTGGTGGCAAACGACCGCTTCTGGTTTATCTGCACGGTGCTGGTGAAGTCGGAAAAGATGTGAATATCTTGCGAAATATGGATGTTTACGCTTACGCCATGAACGCGAATTTACATAACACAAACTCAAGCGGAGCAACGCGAAGCGAATCGTCCGAGGGCAAAGCCAACTGCCCACCCCGGCTTCGGGGGTTTCCATTTATTGTAGTTAGTCCGATGACACCGAAGCACGGCTGGGATGCTGCAAAGCTGGTTGTCTTAATTGAGGAACTGCTCGATGACACCAGATTTCGTTATTCAATCGACCCGGAAAGAATTTACCTGACAGGGTTCAGCATGGGCGGCTTCGGCACCTTTGACACCGCATGTAGACATCCAGATATATTCGCTGCGGTGGTGCCGCTTGCAGGTGGTGGCAACGTGGAATCCGCCAGTAATATGAAAGAAGTCCCGGTCTGGGCATTTCACGGCGACGCAGATGAAGTGGTGTGGTATGACCTGTCAAAAAACATGATTGAAGCCATTGAAAAAGAAGGTAATCAAAATGCAAAGCTGACCACATTGCGTGGTGCCGGGCACGGGATGCCAGAACAAGTTTATACAAGGCCGGACCTTTATAAATGGCTGCTGGAACAACGAAAGGAAATAAAACAACAAGACGATGATGCCACCAGAAAATAAGATTGTACTGTCAATTTTAATGCCTGTTTATAACGAGGAAAAGTACCTTGATAAAATTGTCAAGCGAGTTCTTTCGGCCCCAACACCGAACGATATGCCTAAAGAACTGATAATTGTGAACGACTGCTCAACTGACACCACCGCTGAAGTGATACGCAAATTACGCGAAGAACACAAGGAGATACGTGCTTTTGAACAGGCACGCAATATGGGCAAAGGAGCCGCGATTCGACGTGCGGTTGACGAGATGTCAGGTGCGTTTGCGATAATTCAGGATGCCGATCTGGAATACGATCCCAAGGATTACATGATTGTTTTACAGCCGCTTGTTGACGGTTTAGCTGATGTTGTTTACGGTTCCCGATTCGCAACACGAGAAATGCGAAGGATTGTACACTACCATCACAAACTTGCGAATTCGTTTTTGACGCATCTATCTAACGTGTTTACAGGACTTGACTTAACCGATATGGAAACATGTTATAAAGCGTTTAAGGGCGAGCTGTTAAAGTCTATTCCGATACGTTCAAACCGGTTTGGGATAGAGCCTGAACTTACGGCAAAGGTTGCACGTCGCAAAGTAATCGTTTATGAGGTTCCGATAAGCTACCACGGACGCAATTATATGGACGGCAAAAAGATCGGCTGGAAAGACGGCATAAGTGCAATCTGGACGATTTTGAAATACTGGTGGATAAATGACAGTAATTACACTGCCCATTTTCCGAGGAAGAAGTAACACCATTCATGACGACGAAAATTCCGACACGCTTGTTTTCCCTTGCGGTAATAGCATTGTTATTACTGCAAGGTGCTATGTTAGCCTATTTGAACTGGGCTACATCGCTTAACCGTACCGAGGTTGGACATCTCGGCGCGGCTGTGTACTTTTGGAAAACCGGACGTTTCGACGTTTTTCACGTCAACCCGCCGCTGACCCGTATGATCGACGGGATTCCGATTGTCCTTGCCGCCCCCGAATATGATTGGAAATCGTACTCGCCACGACCTCAGGATCGTTCTGAGTGGTCGATTGGTGCCAGCTTTATTAACGCAAACTCACCGGAAAAAATACGTTGGGTCACGTTTCTTTCCCGTTGCTCTCTGATACCACTTATACTGCTCGGCAGTTGGTTCGGTTACCGCTTCGCTTCTGAACTTTACGGCCAACCGGCAGGTGTCATCTTTCTAGTACTGTGGATTTTTTCGCCATTAATTCTCGGTTGGGGTGCCACTATCTGTCCTGATGTTGTTGCCGCATCTCTTGGCATTATCGGCATTTACACATTTTGGCACTGGCTGAAAAACCCCACTTTGTGGAATGCCGCAATTGCCGGTGTCACGCTCGGACTCTTGCCGCTTGCCAAATTAACGTGGATTATTGCAGCACCGCTTTGGATCATAATTTGGGCCGTATGGAAATTCAAAAACGCGAAACAGTTCGTAGCAATTCTGCTGCTTGCTTTATACGTAATCAACATGGGTTATGGTTTTGATGGTTCGTTCAGGCAACTCAAAGATTACAAATTTCTGTCACAAACATTGTCCGGCAACGAGGTGAACGAAAAAAGTTATTCAGCCAAGCCTGGCAACCGGTTCGAAAAATCTTTGTTGGGCTATGTTCCTGTTCCGCTGCCCGCTGAGTTTGTGTTGGGAATCGATACCCAGAAGCGCGACTTTGAGCGAGGTATTGAATCATATTTTTGTGGCGTCACGTCTGAACACGGCTGGTGGAACTACTATCTTGTTACACTGGCGATTAAGGAACCGCTCGGTGTTTGGGGACTTTTTTTGTTGACGATTTTCGTATCGTGCTTCGCAAAGAATTTCAACTCATCTTGGCGAGATGAACTCATTTTGATAATACCGATGGTGTCACTGCTGATATTCATCAGTTCACAAACCGGGTTTTCGCTGCATCCGCGTTATATAGTGCTAGTTTTGCCGTTCGTGTATCTCTGGGTTTCCAAACTCGGTCAAGCGTTTACACTGAAAAATAGAATCGTATCACTTTTCACATCAGGATTATTGATTTGGGTCATCGCAGGTAGCCTCTGGTATTACCCTCACAGCATGTCGTATTTTAACGAATCAATAGGCGGTGCCAAAAACGGTCCGAAATATCTTCTGGGAAGCAATGTTGACTGGGGACAAAATCTATATTTCCTCAAATCATGGCACGAGAAACACCCGGAAGCAAAACCGCTTCACATCGTTTACTCCGGTGCCGAATCGCTGGAACGGATTGGAATTCAGGTAGAAACAACGATCCCGGAAAACTTGGAACCAGGCTGGTACGTCATCGGTGTCAACGAACTGTACGGCTCGAAACAATACGAAAAATTCAGGTCGCTGAAACCGGTCGACCGCATCGGCTGGGCGATTTACGTTTACCATATAACGGAAGAAACTGCTACAAAATGATATTGCATTTAACCGGTATAGCTTCGTATTACTCGGATTGCCGCACCGTATACATTTCAATACATCGTGCGGTAAATTTTAAATACCCATCCGTGGATATGCTGATTGGTTTACCACCTCGAAAGCCGAAATCAGTCGCAAGAAAATTTCCTCAAAAAAATTATTTTACTACTTGAATTCTGAATTTCAGTTGTGTAAAATACTGTAAGATTTACAGTAACGAGTTTTCCGTTTGGCGAAACTGGAGAAAAAAATGAACCACGAGATTAAGCGTCGGACATTTATTGGGGCGACAATCGGCACTTTGGCGGCGATGCCGTTTGTGGTGCGGTATTTCAGAGGCGGAAAGTCCTCATTGGCTTCCTATCGGTTCGATAAGGAACTCAAAAAATACCAGTCGAAAGTCGATGTGCCGGTAAATCCGATAAGCGGGATTTCTTCGATTTCGCTTGATTTCAAGCCCCAAACAGACACGGCGTTCGACTACGTCATGTTCCTGCCAGCGTTTTTGCCGGAAGGAATAACGCAAGCGACCGCCGGTGAACCGGATTATTTTGTTGCCCGCGAAGGGTCGATTTACGTCGGGAAAACCGTGAGCGATCAAACTGTAATCCTAGGCCGGGAAACGGTTTCCAAGACTTGTGCGCCATTGGGTCAGAGGCAAGATTCGAACATCGAATTCGCGTACATGGTCGAAAACGGAATGCTTTTTCCAGCAAAAGAAAAAGTAGCGACAACCAATTTTCGCCGTGAAAAACAGCTCAGAAATCTGATAACACTTGCTGATTTGCCAAACAAAAAGCTCGAAGTCGGCACGAAATGGACAGCCACTTCAGGTAGGGTTTTGCCGTTTACCGGGTATAAAACCGAGTACGAAGTCGTTGGCTTTGCTGAAGTTGCGAATCGCAAAACGGTCAACGTCAAGTTTAACGGAGCGGTGCCAAACGTGATATCGGTGTCAGGACAAAGTTTGACCAACACGCACTCCGGCAACGCATATTTCGATATTGACACCGGCCTGTTAGTACGGCAGGAAACCGAACTTACGCCGACAAGTAAAGGTGTGGTGCCAGAATTAAGCGACCTCACAGCAAAAGGTCGGTTTGTTTTACAATTTTTCGTCGCATAGTTTTTGTATTCTCTTGATATTCAAGAAGTTACGCAGTAATATTGAATGAGGCAGGTACTGCGTTTTCATGGTATCAAGAGAACTAATCGCTGGATCGGGAGTGTTTTGTTTAATAAAGACTCCCATCCAGCTTTTTTAACAGATTAACTTGGTAGAGGTGTTACTGATGGCCGCCAAAAAAACTTCTTTTCATCTCGACGCTCAGAACCTGCTTCCTGAATACGAGATTGACGAAAATGCTGATATGATGGACGAAGTTAGTGAAGATTGCTGTATTTGCAATTCTGAGATTTCTCAATGTGCAGCAGAATCAACAATGGGTAGAGTATTGACTATTGCAGGTGCGCAAACAATTTCTTTTTGGGGAGGCCGATAGTGGTGTCACCGTTAAGCCGTTGGGGAACCTGCCGTTCAGGCGTAAATTACTTGGCGCAATAATTGTTAGCTGCCGAGCCCTGCTCGGCGTAGCTCCCCGGAGCAGGGCTCCGGGGCTAACGAAACACAAATTTATCTTTACTCTCAATATAAAGATACATACATTCTTATAGCAAAGAGAATCACAAACTGTGATATAGCCAAAAATGCAATTCTTCTTTTTCTTTTTTGCCCCGATTTAACATTTAGGCCCCAAACATATAGCCAGCAAATTGAAAACACCAGCATCTCGGTTGTTGTGCAAAGCGGACGTGAATTTTTCGTTGTAAAGTGAAATATACCAACAGCTAATGGAAATACTGCAAAAGGCAAAACATAAAGAAATTCATTGATCGCTACATTTCTATGAAGTTTTTCATAAGGAGGATTTGTTAAAAAACTATTTTCATTTTTTGATATTCTTATATAGTATTTAAACAGGAAGCATGAACTTGCATAAAAAACACATATAACGATACACAATAACAAAGATGGATATACTGGATGACCAGCTCTAGTTAATGGCAAAATAATATTAGCAAACACTAAGCTAATAAATAGTACGATCATGGCACCAGTAATTATTTGCCAAACATCGACTATCAATTTCAACTTTGAGAAGTCACTTATCTGAAGAAGATTCTTTTCATGGTTGTTTGACCATCTACTTTGCGATATGGTAATCTGTATGAAGAAGCAGGCTAGTATTACTACAAATAATCCCACCCCTATGGAAACCAATCCCATGATTTGTTTCTCACTCAAAAGTACGTTTTCACAAAGAATCCATATCCCGGTTATAATCCCCATTGGCACCACGAATACCAAAGTATAAAGCTGGAACAGTTGCTTGACCAGCCATTGCCGAGCTTGGAGCGTTTTGGCGTTGAGAATAAAAGTCGTGCCGCATGCACAGCCGGTGATGTAAAGCGACATGAACCACAAGAACGGTATCACGCCGATCATTGGTAGCCAGGTCGCAAGCGGGATGACCGCGTTTTTTGTAACCGTTGATGCCGACGCGGTTTTTGACATTCCCAATAAGCCAAGCACGGAACCTGCCGTTGCGAGCCAATTGCGTTTTTGCGGTGTCGGAGTTTCGTAAACAGCTTCCGGTGGCACATTGGCAACGTACTCTTCGTCCGGTGTTTCCGCTGGTTTCGGCTGAAGCCAGTCTGACACCATTTTTTCCATTCGCAGACCGAAATATTTTTCAACGCTTTCGATCCGGTCCTCCATGCGCAATTTATTGAGGTTCAGGATGCTCGCGATTTCCTCGGCAGTTTCGCCATAAGCCATGCAGCGACGGTAAATTTCCTGACTGCCTTCCATAAGCAACGAAAATGTTTTTTTGCCGGTCTCTTTTGCCGACTCGTCCATGCGGATGGTGTCAGGCTTTTCCACGTTTCGCAAATAACCGATCACAAGACTTGCCATGCGGCGACGTAATGATTCACGAATTTCAGCGAACCGCTTGGAAACGTCAGTAAGCCTAAGTCCTTTGTAAGCAGCGATTTCAAACTCGTCTTTCTCCTGAACATGCTTGAGAGTAAACAGCTCTTGCGATTCTTCGTCGAGGTTTTCAAATGCTTTTTGCGCTTCCTCAAGTTCTGCAGCGGAATAGTCCGATGGCTTCGGATCAAGTGTTGCAAGCGACCATAACCACTTGTTCTTGCGACGAATTCGGTCATACATACGGTCCGCAACTCGTTGCCCATCCTTCACTTTGTGAAGCGCAGCCAAAACCTGTGGTCCCACTTTGGCTATCATGACATTCTGCGCTGCGTTCAAGAAAGCTTCGGCTTCATCAATTGTCATGCCGAGTTTATCTGCCATGAGCTTTCTTGATCGCTCGCTCCAAAGATATACCATGATACTTCTGCGTATACTTTTGGAAAACGACTTTAAAAGTTTTTTGCTGAATACATATTCCCTTCGCTGCAAAGGAATTATGGCGGTTTTCTTTTCGTAATTTTTAATTTTAACCAACGAAAGTATGTGTTCAATACGTGCAAGTAGCGCATCCCAACTCGTTTTTATCCGATTGGCAAGTTCTTCTTCACTTACTTCCTGATACGCAGCGATTTCTGGAAATTCCATACTGTCAGCGGTTATCAGCAAAAACGCTTCCCGATCCTCGGCACCAACAAGATTGAGCGTGTATTCGACAACGCCCATACCTGTGGCATAATCGTCTGTTATCCGGTTCGGCTCATTCAAAAAGGTGTCAAGCACCTCCAGTGACGCAGTGCCGTTCAGCGTAAAGCGAAGCCAGGCAACGACTAACATTGAGCCGTGCATTCCGAGCAGCATTCTCAGCTGGTTGAGTAGCTTTGATGTATTGTCTGTCCCGAATTCTATCGTATTGTTAAAACTACCTGTCAGCACATATCGTTCGTAAATTGAACTGTATTCTTTAGGCAATGATTCCAACAGCTTTTTTGCCACTGCCAACTCGGACGGTGTCAAAGCATTTATGGTGTCATGGTCGTTTTCCATCACCGTTAGAATCAGCTTCTCGATTCTGGTTGCGAAAAAGCGAATTGCCCGTTGAATGCGAATTGCCGCATCAAGTACCGGGATGTGGAGCAGCTTGGCCATTTCGCTTACAGTCATGTTTGCCGCCTCGGTTAGCGCAAACGCTTCACGGAGTTTATAATCGAGATCGAAAAAAAGTTTTTTGGCAAAATGCGACTGTTCCTGATTCGGCATTACAGCCATTTTTACCGTTTTAACCGTAATTTTACGTTGTTTCTGACGTTTGCGAACAAGATTAATTTGCTTCGCTTCCTCGATAAGCGGAACAAGCTCATTCAGTGGCGGCGGACTGTTGGCAGATATTTTTAACAAACCGATTCGTATTAGCGATACTTGTTTGCCAAGAGTTTCACGAGCGGAAACAATTGTCGTTTTCACGTCGTGTACAGGAATTTGTAGTCTTTGCGCGATAACGGTACTTGGTATTTTGTAAAGATGCAAAACTAAAATTCGCCTTGACTTTTCCGGGAGCTCGAATAGAAGCCGAAACGCTTCGGCACACACACTGGCGAGCGAATCGTCGAATGAGAACTGGTTTTTGAAGTCGTTATCGGAATTTGTCATTGGCTGCCCGGTTATGTAGGATTTATGTTTTTTACCGAAAAAATAAATCCTAAACCTCTATAGAATAGCCGTTTTAGTTTACCAGATCACGAATACAAGGTCAACGGAATTGGAAATAAAGATTATCAATATTTTGAAAAACAATATTTAAGAAAATATTACGGTAATACGCCGAAGTCGCGAAAAGTTGCGACTTTTTAAGCGTAAAAAGATGGTGTGTGATGGTGGGAAATTCTCACACTTTCCACAATGTTTTCGCCCAGAGCCGAGTTTGTCCAAGTGACGTTACGTATATTCCGAACCTATCCCGTAATATCGCTGCCCGTTGAATACAGCAGCGTTTTCAGCGTAAAAAGATGATGAGAGGGTGCCACCACGTCA
>JBOFQC010000302.1:0-12351 GCA_051660725.1 Thermoguttaceae bacterium | reverse complement strand
TTTTTTATTGCTATTCGGTGTGCTACTCGTTTTCAGCTCATACACAAACCAATATTTCAAGTCGCTATCAACATCAAGGTCGTTTAGTTTCAATGAAAACAAATATACACTTCATGTTGAGGCTAGAAAAATTGGATTCTTTAATCAGGTATCTTCACTTCTTGTTTGTCCAAGCGAGACAAAGGTCAGCATGATATACGATTACCAGAATTTTGAGTTTGTAGTTTACAAAGAAAACGGCGAAGAAAAATGGTTTCCGGCTAGAAGTGGCTGTATTTTTTTTATTGATGAAAGTGGACACGTTATTTGTGTTGAAAAACTTGCCAATATCGGCATAAATGAAAAAACTTTTTTCGATTTTTCAAAGGAAATCAACAAGACCAATCCCGATTTACATGGTGTCATTGCGTTGCTTAAGATATATATGACTCAGTGTCCAGATGTTGTAGTCACTCACATTTCGCCAGCCCTTAAACTACCGGATTCAGATCCGACTTCCGGAGGAGAACCATCTGAAAATCGAATGGTACCGCACTAGCGATATAAGTAGTCAGCTTCATGGTTCATCAAATACTCTTATTCGTAGTAGCTTCTGGTGTCAATCATTGCTACTGCTTCTTCAAATAACATCTGACTCTCTTTAGTCTCTTTTATCATAGGCGGAAAATTTGCATCAAACGCATCTAATAGACTTTCATCTGGTGTCATTCCCTGGCTAAAATGGATTACCCCTTTTCTGATATTATCAAGATACCCGTCAATGAGTGGTAACGCCATAATGCCGGTATAGTAATTGCCATCATCCAAAGCGATATTGAATTTTTTAGCACCGACGAAACCATAAGTTTTGTAATGATAAGGAAAACCACCAATAACAATAGCACCATATCCTTGTGCTTTTGCTTGTTCAATTGAATAGGAAATAAGCTTTCGTCCAAGCCCTGTACGATGAAACTTGGGATTTATGCTAACCGGTCCAAATGTGATTGTTTTCGTTTCAGAACCATCGAAATCTACAACCTTGGATTTGCTGTAAAAAATGCTTCCAACGATTTCGTTGTCTTGCTCAATTACGAAACATAGCTCGGGGATACAATCCGTATGACTCCTTAAATTGTGTACGATTAAGTGCTCGTTGCATCCCGGAACATAAAGGTTCCAAAACGCCTGCCTTGTTATTGTCTCAACCGTAAAATGGTCGCTTTCGGTTTCAAGTCTTATATTTATTGTCATGTTTTGGGGACACCTCAATTTTTTAATTACAAATGATACTGAGCAACTAAGTTTAATACTTAGCGCGAATCACATAAATCATCAACTAATTAATGAAAACATTAGAATTTTCGTTAATGATTTTATTAAATAAAAAGTTATTAAAATAGACACGATATTCATAGCAGTTTCAGGTCGGAGATTTGGTTTATAGCTATGACACCGCGATTGGATAACTTATGTAAAGTTCGTTTATCCTTTTGCTACACTACTTCCCCGACATTTAGTTTCATTAGAGAATATTTGTTATCCGAGGAGCCTTTCGACTTTTTGAAGAAGTTCTGAAATTGGCGAATCGTGGTCAATGCAAGAAAGAGGAACGTCGTCGTTTACCCATTTGTCGACTTTTTTCTGTGCTGAAACAACTGTGCTGTGCGAACGGTCACCGAAAAATTGACCGATTTCGGACAACGCGCTTCGTGTATATTTTCGGGCCAACCACATCGCTAACATTCGAGGCTGCGAAACGACTTTCGCCCGCGATTTCGACTGTAACGATTGAGTTTCCAAACCGAATGTATCGCACACCACTTTATCAATGTCGGTAAGTTTTATCGTTTTACGATTACTGCGTATCAGGTCGTCTAGCGTTTCCGCCGCCATTTGAACCGTAATCGGTTTACGAGTAGCAAGATGCACCGCATGAAGCCTGTTCAATGCCCCGGAAAGCTGGCGCGCGTGATTGTTCAGACGTGACGCCACAAACCGGCAAACTTCCTCCGGCACTTTAATTTCCCGCTGCGTTACCATTTGACGGAATATCATGAGCAGCGTTTCACGCTCAGGCGATTCAATACCGCAAACCATTCCTGATTCCAAACGTGAAAGAAGTTCTGAACGGAGTCCTCCAAGCTCTTTTAACGGTGCATTTCCAGAAAAAACAAGCTGAACCCCCTGATTTTTTAACGTGTCAATTATACTAAGTAACTCCGTTTGCGTCGACGCTTTACCTGTGAAAAACTGGATGTCGTCAATTAACAGAGCGGAAATACCACGAAATTTGTTCCGAAATGTCGGAGCTCCTTGCCGTAAACTTTCAATAAAAGTTGTCGTAAATTGCTCAGCCGTCATAAACAGCACCGGCTTGCGGTTTTTTCGTTTCCGTAAATCGCTGCAAATTCCTTCCAAGAGATGCGTTTTTCCAACGCTTGTGCCACCGTGAATATAAATCGGATTCATCTTTCCCGGCTGGGCAATTGCCAACTCAGCTGCCGTTCTGGCCAAACGGTTCGAGATTCCTTCCACAAATGTCGAAAGCGTTGCGTAAGTTCTCGTACCAACAGGAGTAATCGGATTTTGTATTTCGTCGTTTTGAGTAATAATACTCGGCTTCGTCGCTTTTGTCTGCTTTACGTTACTCTGTTTTACCGAAACACTATCTTTCTGCTTGGCGTTGTTTTTAGCCAACGTAAGATTTTTTTGTACTGGTTCTGAAACAGCCGCTACTTGTGGTTTCGCGGTTTGTGTTTTTTCAGTTTTTTGCGTTGCGCTTGTGTTGGCATTGCGTTTGCCTGCTGTCTGCAACGGTTGCTGCTCCAACGGCTTACGCGTTACCGAACTTCTTTTTATAGAATGATTAACCTGAAACTTGTGTATGATTTCATTTTTCAAATCCTCGGAATCCATTTGGTCATTTAAATCGTCGCCTAAATCGTCACCAAGCTCTTCCATGAGAACTTCAGCTGGAAATAATGACGGAAATTGAAAAAAATCAATTCCTGATTTTGTAACGGTCTTCTTAGACCTACCCGAATTACGGGCAGGCGTGACGGAATCCGTTCGACGTTTTGTATCGTCCTTAATCATGGAATGCAAACGAGTGAATGAAGAAAAAAGTAAGACGATTATGACATGCCCCTACATGAAATATCATTACACATTCACGCAGGAATCAATGTTTTTATGGTCTGTAATAAAGTAATAATTACCTTACAAATCAAGTAGTCTCAGAAGGCGGTGACAATCACTCGCCAACAGAAAAGGAGATTGTATCGGGTTATATTTTGTTGTCAAACAATCTCAGGGCCAGTATGATTTTTTTTTCTTGGAAAGTTTTGCGAAAGCCTAGTTCCGCTGGTATATTCGCTCCTCTTTATCTTTTTTTTACAGTAAAATTTTCTTGAGACACTCCAATTAAAAATGGGGAAAACCTGTATCTTGCAGAACCGATTAAACCGGTTTATCCGTGAAAAGCAGATGTCAAGGGTAAAGTAGGGGAGACGTTAGACATCAGACGTTAGACATCAGACGTACAGTTCAGACGCTAGAAGTATGAATTCAGACGTTTGAAGGCTTCTTTTTTCTTCCAATCAACATCCACGCTGTGCCGAAAACCAGCATTGCACAACCGAGATATTTTATTCCACGTCCGGGGTCAAAATTCACCGAAAGGACCGATTTGTAAATCGCCTCACGAGGCCTTGTGTCGCCCGGTAGTATCCTTTTATCGTAAAAATAATGGAAAGGCATGCTCTGCATTCCAGTCGGGCCAAATGGACCGTCAAACGATTCCTGGTAAACCCTGTATTTACGCCCGGTGTACTGATCCTTAAAAAGTCCTGGTTGATTCATTTTAATCAAAACCTCTTCCAGAATAGCACCCGTGTCCTCTTCGTTTTTCTCCTCGCCAGATGAATTTTTGCCCGGTATTGTCAAGTCGATTCTGTCAGCAGTCGCTTCCGGCAAACGCACATCAACCAAACTCGAAAAGTGGGCCGACATTTTGGTGCCGGGCTCCATTCGTTGCGTAAATTTGCGGAGAAATATTGAGAATCCGAGGTCGATTTCGTTACTGTCAAACGTAAAACGAAGCGTATTTCCGTTTCCGTATAATAATTTCACGCGTTCTTCTTCTGGAACATCCAGGAACGGATTCTGCTGTAAATACCGGGACCGAATCCAGAACGTTTCCGTGTTACCGTCAACCACAACGCGCACTTTTACCCATTGGTCCGGCACGTATTTCAACCCTTTAGCAAACTGTATCGGTGCGACATAGTAGCCGGGAAAATCGTGCGGCTTGAATTTGATATCAGAGAGCACAACTGAATCTTTTCCTGCCCCGGAAATGGCAAACGGTTCGCCATTTTTAATCTCACCAGCAGAAGTAAATTCTTTTTCGTGCCAATATCTATACACCAGGCGTCCGCTCGGCGTCTGCATAATATCAAGTCTAGGTGACTTCGCGGCGTCAAGAACCGGCTGCGGAATCAAGCCGGTTACTTTACCCACGGCTTGCGGATAATTGAAGCAATACGTTCCAAAAACGCCGAACTCTTTTGCGTTTATATTCAAGTCGGGTCGGTCAGAGTAGAGCAGCATTTGTTCCGAACGGTCTCCCTCAGACATGATCACAAGCCCGATTCGCGGACCAGTTGGAATCCTCTTAGTAATCATTTTACCGTCTGGACCAGTAGTATATTCATTAATATCAGGCCCTTCAGGATTAAATAGGGCAGCTCCGACGTAAAATTTCGTGTCGCCCAACGGAATAAACGAACTTCGCTGAACGTCAAGAATCTGTTTGTAAAGTTTCGCAATTGCGTCGTCAATCTTTTTAATTGAAATAGGGGGCGCTTTAACTTCTGAATCAGGTTCAGGATCAGACGCACCCTCAGGTTTTTGTTGGTCCGGCGTAAGTGGTTTGAGTTCGGATGCGGTTTCGCCTGCTTGGTCAGTCAGCAATTGGCGGTTTTTCTGCTGAATTAATAACGCAAGCTGGTCGTTTAATTTGTCAAGTTCAGGACGGGCAGCAAACATTTTTTTGAGCATTTCGTCGAGAGAAACCGTAAATTTTCTGCCTCGAACATGCAGAACAACTGAGCCGAGTCCGGATTCTACAACACTTGGGTTGGAATCACGAAAAGCAGTCGCTTCCGCTTCGCTTTCCGCAACCCGGAACGTAACCAATTCACCTGTTTTCGTTCTAAAAGCGGCACCTAGTCCGAGATCGCGTGGCTGATTATTAACCGAACCAGTCACAGGAGCAATTGTTAGCCGACACTTTTCTGTTTCACGAAGCTCGCTTGGTGGCGTCTCCGAAGTCGGGTCAATTTTCCAGAGCAGATTCATTTCCAAAGGGTCGGCGGGCATTTTTTCTGCGTTGCTGTAATAATCCAGAACTTCAATTTTAAGCTGCGAATCAAGTTTGGCACCAACAGTTTTATTTTTGCCGATTTTTTCTGTGTTTAGAATGACTCCGTCTTGTTTGCCAACCAGCCCCATTACGTACCAAAGCGGCGTTCTCAGCCAACTCTTGCTCGCAGCAGTATTTGCATCTGAAAACCAATTCGTTTTGTCATACAATCGCCAATTAAAAGGGCCTCCCCGAAATGGAATTGTCGTTTCGCTTTCACGGTTTTTTTGCAGTAGTTCGTCAATTTTTTTCGAATCGGTTGGTTGAAAATGCGGTGACATTCCGTTGCCTAACGGTTCTTCATTGAAATCGACAGGATTAATGGAAAAATGGTAACCATCCGCAACGGCAAATCTGGCACTTTTGCCCTCGAAAATTGAAACACGCGCTTCCTGACCGTATTTTGCAGTAATCAAGCAACCCAGCATTAGAACAATGATACCGGTGTGAACCGTAAAAAACGGTAATTTACGGTATAAGTTTTTACCTGCTTTATTGAAAATATTCGTGGTGATTCCAGAATTGTTACCAATTCTTTCATTGCTTTCATCACTTTCACTGGTAACCTTATTGTTACTCGCGGTCTTATCTGCGTTTTTAGCACTGGTTGTTACAGCTTTGACGGGAAAAACGCGTAAAAGCATTGAGCAAAGGACATTTACGCAAATGAGAAACAGCAGTGCCGTGAACCACCACGAGTCGTAAACGAAAAATTTCACGACATTTGTACCGAAATCGCTTTCAATGAAAGTTGTGATTCCAAGTATAACCGCAAGCAGTGTCATAAGAATGACTGCCAGTACCAACGAACCGGCAAAACGGTATATGAGCAATAAATATTTTGAGAATAAATGCATTATTTTAGTTAGCTAATGAAAAATTTGCCTTTTCTAACGAATTAGGCCTCAGGTTGTAATGTAAAATACAGAATCCTATACGACATGTCTGCGACATACACAGCAACAAGCCATAAAAAACAACCCGTTAATTATAGTCGTTAGGTTGGCATTTTACAAGTCAAACGGCCAAACAAGATTTAGGAGACGAAAGAAAATCCAAAGAATTTTTTTCTTAAAATTGCACTCCACCTAATACGATTTTTTCAATTATGTTTTCAGGACCGCTAATCTTCGATCAGCGGTTTTATCTCTCTTCAATTACGTTCTGAGTGCTCAAGCATTCATGGCGTCAAGGATTTCGACAGCGATGTTGACGTCGTCGACGATTTGGAAGTCGTACATTCCGACACAGAGAAAATCGGCACCGGCGTCATAAGCGTATTTGAACCCGACTTGCGGATGTATTGCACCGGCTGCGAGCGTTTTAAACGCAATCCATGGAATACCGAGCGTTTTCATAAACTCAGCCGTTTCAACGGGTTCGCGGCAAAAAATGTTGTCGTGTTCGGTTTTCGGCTTAGCTGACCAATAATCGTTGTGATGAAACGTCTTCATCCAGAAATCGGGCTTAAAACCTTTTTCGGTCGCTTTCTGAACAGTGCTCAACCGGTGAGCGCCAAGTCCGGCAACGACACCTTCTTTACGTACCTGTTCAAGGTGTGCTTCGAGTACGTCAAATTTTTCAGCGGCAACAAGTTCGTCGGTTTTTTCACCATTGATATAACAAGCGCTCGCTCCTTGTTCCATTGAAATTCGCGTCTCTTCCGGTGATCGGCAGTCGGCGAAAAAGTGCATGTCACCGCCGGCGTCCCAGTACCGTTTTATCATTTCGTAGTGAGAATAATGGGAAAGAAAAGCGTTGATTCCGCAAGCTTGCGCCAACTGAAACGTTGCGTGAATTTTTTCCGGTGTATTGTACGCTGTTACAAGATCGGAGACGTAAAGCAAATCGCGTGCGTGCGCCCAACCGCCGAAAAGGTTACCCCCCAAAATCATGCGGCTTAAGTTCAGTTTTCCGATTTTACGTTTTGGCGGCTTTTTTTTCAGGTCTTCGAGCTTTGCCCAGTTCACGATTTTTCTGGTAGCACCAGCAACAGCGTCTGGTTTGGCACCAACGGATCCTGCCGCACCGGCAGTTTCAGATTCAAGTAAGAGTTGGGCCGCAAGTGTTTTTTCTTCGCAACTCAACAGAGCTGCTCCAGCGAGGCCAGCACTGCCAAGCATCATTTTTTCCAACAGCCGCCGACGTTCTGGATTTCTCGGACACTCATGTTCAGGTTTTTGCGTCATTTATGTGAACAGGTGATAGGTGATAGGTGAGCAGGTGATTCGAAATTATCTAACATCTAACTTCTAACTTCTAACTCCTAATTCCCAAGCAATAATGGTTCCAAGTTGGTGTCAAATCGTACACCAATGAGGAACCAATTTTGCGTACCGCTTGAAATAGTAGTCGGTGACACCGTTGAAACCGTTCTGACCGATTTGTAGAAGGTGAAATACCAAACGACAGGGTAATTGTCGTATTTGAACAGGTATTTCATGATTATCAGGTCTTTTCCAACACACTTCGTTTCCAAGCGTTCACAGCCTCGCGGGAAACCTATTCCGGAGTTTTTAAGCTCGGTGTATTTGCTAACCAACTGTTCAATTACTTCATTTGTAGTACTGCGAGAAGACAGGACGTCGCGGAAAAGGTCGTCAAAAGCTGTTCTTGTTGTATTACCGGAAGAAGATGTAAGATTGGTGAAAAAAGTTTCAATCCTGCGCTCAAGCATAAGCTGCTCAGTGGTGGCGTCAGGTGCCGTTGTCTCAGCACCTGAATTTTCACGTACAGCAAAAAAAACACTGTACAACCCAGCAACGAGAATGAATATCAGCAACGAACCGATTTTTATTTTTGTACGCATTGTGAATGATTTTGGTAAGAAAAAACGTAGTCGTTCACGGTAGAATTTAGAAGTTAGGTGAACAGGTGATTCAAAATTATCTGAAGTCTAACTCCTAACTCCTTAAACCGATTACTCGAACAGTGCGGCGTATTTTTGCGGTTGAAGTACATTAAATTCAAGTTCTCGGATATATTCTTGCGGTCCGCAGTTACGCTGAACATCAACGAGGAGCGATATCTGCTCTTGACTTGCGTAGGCCAGGATGCCGTCAATTTTACGCTCAAGCATATCAGGCGAGGTTTTAACCCGAATGGTCGGCGGTGTCAAAAAATCACAGTAAGTTGCGTATTCGTACAAAAGCGGTATCATCGGAGTCGGCTCGCCGAGTTCCGGCCAGATATTTCCCTGTGCGTGAAAAACGCTCATGACAAATTGCTCATGAACGGCTTTGTGATCTGGATGAATATCAGTTTGTGACGGCAGGAAAACGCGGCTCGGCTTGATTTTACGCAGTGCCCAAGTAAACGAGTTTTGGTATCCGGTTGCTCCGGCAATTGCACATGAATCATTCGTGTCAACTGTCAAACGGTGCCCTAAATACGGTGTGATAAATCCGTCAGGATAATCGAACAGAATCAAATTCTCAGCAGGCAAGCCAAGTTTCGAAAACGATTTTTTTGCTTCTTCACGACGAATCTGAGCGATTTTACCTTTGTGTTCGGGTCGGCAGTAACCTGCTTCGCCCGTTGTGGTTACAATTGCGTAGGTCTCTATACCTGACTCAACAGCGGAAACAAAAGTCAAGCCGGCACCGCAAACAATGTCGTCGTCATGTGGCGCAACAAAGAGCCAACGTTCTTCGCTATTTTTCCAGTCGGGAAAAACATTTGCCGGATCAGACGAACTAATTACACCTTTGTCGGTACGCCGTTCAAAAATTATTGTCATGTTTGGTTTACAGTTTCTGAAATTACGAGATAAAATTTGTTTGCTTTTCTGTTTGTCAATAAACCATTACTTTCGTGAGGTAGTCCAGTTTTTCCAAAACTGTAGCGACTTTCGGAGAAAGTCGCCTACCTAATAAGTGACGTAAAAAGTCGAAAAATTAACTTACCCAACGAATTCGTTCCCGATTTTCCGGGCGCGTTGCGGTTTATCAAGATTGACATTACACGCAACGCCAATTTGAACAAGCAAATTCCAGCCTGCGAGCAGTTGCAAAAGCATGTCGTACTGGTCAAGCGTCGGAATTTTAATTGTCGGGAAAATCGTATCTTTCGACGAAATCGCGATTACCGTGATACCGACACCGTCAACCAGAAGTTCCTTGATTTTTGCACATTCCGATTCAAACGGTTCGATTAACACGACTGCTTCGTTTGGATTCATGATCTCTTCGACGCCGTGCAAAATATACGTGCCTTCCAGATAATCGCTCTTTTTTCGTGTGATTTCGTTTGTTTTCAGCGTCAGTTCCTCAGCGACACCGTTGTTTCGTCCGGCAAAGTAAATAATCGGTGCTGCGGCAAGTTTGCCAATGACTTCCGAATCGTATTCAGCGGCAAGGACTTGTTTACCAAGTTCAGCAGCCTGGCCCGCTTTTTGTGAACAACCGCAATTGCACATATTGCACAGCAGCGAATGGTAAACAAGTGCTTGTTCAGCGACGCTTTTAGTGGCCGCAACCGCGTTTTCTTTACCGCATGAAAGAACAATTGATTCGTTCGACATTTCAATCAGTTTGGTGCCGGCGTTAGCGGTCATACTGAACCGATTTTGATGCCCTTGTTTTATAAGGTTCGCGAAAAGAGCAACTGTTTCTTTCGTTTGTCCGCTATTCGAGGCGGCAAAGACGACCCAATCGGCAAGTTTGTACTCTTGAGCTTGAAAGCTGCCTTCAGTGGCGGCATTCAAATCGAGACCACGACGATGCACATCGTAAATAAAGCTCTTCGCTGGGAATATGCGGCTGGAACCTTCGCCGGTTAGAAAGATTCGGCCCATTTTCTTTACTACTTCGGCCATTTTCCTGGTTTGCGAAAAGTCGAAATTCGCAATCATGTCTGGCGTTTGCAGCATTTCTTTTACAAGGTGGAAATCTTTGTATTTCGGGTCGGTTAGATTCATTTTTTTAACTCCTGTGATAAGTAGAAACTGAGCGTCAGCTAAATGTTGCGTAAAATTTTTCATTTCAGTTAGCCATAATCATAGGTAGTCCAGTTTCTCCGAAACTGGAGCGACTTTCGGAGAAAGTCGCCAACCAAATATCGCCGAGCAATATATGCCTGAGCGGCGGGTTTTTTATGCCTGGACGGCAGGTCCCTCGGCGGCTAACTTTTTGGCAACGGTTTAGATTCTTGGGTTCAAAACCAAATAAACACTAAAAGATTGTACCACAAAAAAATTCGACAAACAAGAGCCGAAAATTTCCGCTGTGTTGACATCGAATATTCAAAGGGATAAAATGCAGTTTCCCCATACTGTGGGGGCTGTATATTATTTTCACCATTATTTAAGGAAAAAACAAAATGGCTAAACTACCTAAGAAGCAGGTTTATCTGGCTGCAAGTGGAGACTTACGACTCACAGCCAACCGGGATTGCTGGGCCACGCAAAAGGACATGGAAGCGGCTCTTACAAAAGCCGTTTCCTCGCTCGGTTACACTGTTGTTCGTGCTCATCCATATAAAGAGTCGGAAAAACACGGGTTTATTAGTTCACAAAAAGAAGGACTCGAAATATTTTCCAAGCTCGACCCGAACGCACCGATCATTATTGCGGAATCTGTTTGGCAGTACTCGAATCACGTTTTGCCCGGTTTGCTCGGTCACAAAGGTCCAATCTTGACAATTGCCAACTGGTCTGGAACTTGGCCGGGCTTGGTCGGCATGCTTAATCTTAACGGTTGTTTAATTAAAGCAGGACGTGAGTTTTCCACACTTTGGAGCGTCGACTTTACAGATAAATGGTTCTTGGACAATCTGCAAAAATGGTTTGAAACCGGGAAAATTAAACATAAAACGAATCACGTCACGTCGCTTGCGAAACTGTCGATCCCTGCAACGGATAAAAAACTCGGAACGAAACTTGCCGACGAGTTCCGTCAAACGCGTCCGATAATGGGGATTTTCGACGAAGGTTGTATGGGCATGTACAACGCTATCATTCAGGACGAACTCTTGTTCCCGCTCGGTGTTTTCAAGGAAAGACTCAGCCAATCTGCTCTTTATTATGCGACAACACAGGTTTCAGACAAAGAAGCACGTGATGTTTACAAGTGGCTTTTAGATCGTGGCTTAAAGTTCCATTTCGGACAAAATGCCCAGACGGAACTTACGGAAGGCCAAGTACTTCTGCAGTGCAAAATGTACATTGCTGCTGCGAGAATTGCCGACCAATTTGGCTGTGATGCAATTGGTATCCAGTATCAGCAGGGGCTTAAGGACCTTTTGCCGGCCAGCGATTTGGTCGAAGGTATTCTGAACAACACGGACAGACCGCCGGTTAAGAGCGAAGATGGCAAGCGTGTCCTGTTCCCGAACGAACCGATTGTACACTTCAACGAAGTTGATGAAGGGTCGGCTCTCGACGCGATGATTACGAATCGGGTTTGTAAAGCGTTGAATCAACCTGTTGAAACGACCTTGCACGACGTCCGTTGGGGCGACTGGGATCAGTCGGGTACAACCAAGGAATTTGTATGGGTGTTTCAGATTAGCGGTGCGGTTCCACCTGCTCACATTGAAGGTGGTTGGAGAGGTTCCGAAAGTATGCGTCAGTCGACGACGTACTTCCGTCTCGGAGGCGGCACGCTTCGTGGACTTGGTAAGCCGGGCGAAATCGTTTGGTCACGTATTTTTGTAGAAAACGGCAAACTCGGTATGGATATCGGGCGTGGTCGTGTAATTCATCTTCCGAAAGAAGAAACGGATCGCAGATCAAATCTGTGTACGAAAGAATGGCCGCTCGTAAGTACAGTGCTTGATGGTGTCACCCGTGATCAATTCATGGCCCGTCACCGTGCGAATCACATACAGTTGGTGTACGCTAATGATGCCAAGTCGGCTGACAAATTGTTGGCAACGAAAGCTGCGATGTGCGAACAACTCGGAATTGCAGTAAACGTTTGCGGTACCGTCCCGAAGTGCATGTC
>JBOFQC010000301.1:0-2619 GCA_051660725.1 Thermoguttaceae bacterium | reverse complement strand
TTGCGAGCTTAAGTAGTGTATCTGTATATTCTTGCACTGAAACAAAACCGTGTGACACCACAATTGAATCGCAAGCAATATCGGCATAAAATCGGCACTGCGAAATCACCAGCCAATAAACCGGATTCCAAAAAAGCAGCACACTCGCGAGCTGGGCAAACAACAATGTAAAATGGTCGCGGCGAATAATGTGAGCAAGTTCGTGCAGAAAAACGGCGTCACGTTCAAGTGGTGTCAACTTGTCAACCAATTGCTCCGGCAGCACAATTGCCGGGTGCAGGCCCCAACACCAAACGGTTGGAGATTTCACTTTCTCAGATGTAAAAAGAACCGGCAACGAAATGCTCCGAAGATGTTTCGCATGTAAAAGTAGCACATCCTGCGATTCACGGTCTGCGAGCGGCTTTGCGTCGAACATCAATTTGCGTGAAGCGAAAATATTCAGCAAAATCATTGCCAGAAATAAGATGACACCAACGGAAAACAAACCGCCGAGTTGAATCATCTGACCGGAAGCGTATAAGTTGTAATCCGAAATCAGGCCGGGACGGAGCAAACCAAAATTCATGTAAGCGACCAAAGTCGAAACACTTGGGGCAATCAATGCGCCGCTTATTCCGACAAGATAAAAAACGTACGACTTCCAGGCTGCTTTCGTACTAAAGAACCTTGCACAGAATAACGAAACCAAAAGAAAAATCGTTGATTGCCAAAGTGCGAAAATCGTCCACGTGCCAAAAACTGAAAGAAGATCGTATATCATTTCGACTCCTTTCGTTCTTCTAACATTTGCTTGATTTCGGAAATCTCTTTTTCGTTTAAGCCGGCGTCATCCACGAAATGTTGGAAAAGCAGCATTTTATTTCCGCCGAGAAATTTTTTCGCAAACGTGACAAGTGACGCACCAATCGCTTCGCCACGTGAACGTGTGACTTTATAAACGTAAGTTCGAGAGCGGTTTTCAGACGGTTCGTGGACCAGCCAACCGAGTTTCTCCAACTTCTGCATCGTCGCCAAAACCGTTGTGTATGCCAACTGCGTTTCGGAGTTGCTGTTTATCTCATCCAAAACTTCCTGAACGGTTGCTCCGTCTTTTTCCCAAAGAATCTCAAGCATCCGACGTTGCTGCTCACCGAGTAGATTTAATTCGTGTTTTTCCATTTCTTAAAATTATTCTGTCACAAAAATGAATTGTCAGTCAGGAAACGCTGATCTAAGTTCAGCGGCTAAACGCAATTGGCAAATTTTGATTTGGCAGTTTCATATACTACTTGCACTAATACTACCCAAAATAATACTATTGTCAATAGTAAGTAACAGTAAAAAAATACCCCGTTGGTTCGGGGTATTCTCAAGAGATACTATTTATTTTTTTCTTCGTCTTTCGGTTCTTCTAAGCGAACAACTTGAAGAGTCTCGGTTTTTCCGGTCCCTTCGTGTAAAAGGATCGGAAGCGATTCCTGCGTAAGATTCCACAAGCCGCATTCGTAAACCTGATTATTTTCTTCGTTGTCGCCTTGGACTCTGAACGCAACACGTTGGGTTTCCTGATCAACTGCACCTTCAATTGGTTCGAGTTTGTCGGTCTTTTCGTTGTATAAATTACCACGAACAATACCGCCACGGTTAACAGCCAACTGCAGAACCTGCTCACTGGCACCAGTTTTTTCGTCGGAAATAATCGCGTAGGTGCCAAGTGGCATCCACTGATCGGACGGGTCGTCAGAAGCTTCAGCAGAATCAGCCGCCATTTCATTTGCACCTACAGGAGCAGAAGTCGATGTAGCGTCTGAATTACCCGCATCAATTGTTTGAACCGAACCATCCTTGTTGATAATGGTAATCGGCTGTTCAATTTGAATAACAGTCGTTTTTTCACCACGTCGAGCAAGTTCCAGGCTTTGGTCATAATACTTTTCGGCACTGACATACGGAACGCCGTTTACGTAAACCATATCACCTTTGTAAACAACATTATCACCGTAATTATAGTAAACCGGCGTCGGAACATCGTACCTGCCATAACACGGACGTGTTCTGTAGTAAGGCGCATAACCGTCGAACCAACCCCATGTTACTCCCCAAGTCGGAGTTCTGTACCAGAAAACCGGGCTCGAAGCGTAAACCGGCGGACGCCAATAATGATTATGACGGTGATACCAATCCGGTGTCCAATAAACACCGAATCCAGGGTACCGCAACCTTACATCAAACACAATTTGCGGTTGAATATACGGTCTTGGTGGCGGCGGAGGTGGCAAATATCCCGGTCCCGGACGCGGTCCCGGTGGTGGCGGAGGTGGCGGAACAGGGCCCGGAGGCGGAAGTATTCCCGGTGCCGGCGCAGGTATTGGTTGCGCTGGAATAACCGGTCCGACACCAGGTGTTACTCCCGGTATTGGGCTTGCTTCTCCTGAGCCTGGTGCTGGTGGCACAATCTCACCCGGCACAAGTGTACCTTCTCCGGATACTCCCGGTATTGCAATTCCCGGCGTCGCAGCTCCCGGTCCAGAAATCTCTGGAAGCGGCATTGCGGTTCCAGGTGTAGCTGATTCACCCTGTGCAGTTCCAGAACCTGAGTCCGATGTCGAACCCGGTCTGCGGTTTCCGCCTCTATTA